>JBBSDT010000343.1:0-3782 GCA_038240405.1 Ignavibacteria bacterium | reverse complement strand
TGAAACACCATCGCGAACTACTGAAACAAATTACAAAAGCTGAAAATCAGTAAATTTCTGCAAATACCTCTCAATCCGGCAAATCCAAGTCAAAGAAAAAGAACCCCTCGTCTTTGCGGAAGTGATGCGCATTTACCGAAACCTTCCGACAATTCCATTGAGACATCCCAAAAAGCAAATTCTTCCGTCATTTGCATTTAATAAAAGGATAATAAAGGGTAAATTCATAACTTATCCAAAACGAATTAATGAGCGGAAATAATATAAATTTTTTGAATCCCGAGTGCGGCTATAATTACGAAGACCTTTATGATCCCTTTAAGCTAAAAAGTCTCGCAGAGGACTTCTATAAATACTTCGAGTCAAAAGACAGGATTTCCTTTGATAAATTCATAAATTACAGGGATTCAAAAAGTGAGGGGTTTACAAGCTTGCAGATTTCCGGAATTCTTATTAATTCTTCATATGTTCTTTCCGATTTTATTGTTGAATTGTTTCAATTAGAAAAATATCAGGAAAAATTCATACAGGAAGTTGAATATGAAAAGGAGGTTCTGCTTTTTAAAAAGGATTTTGTTCAGAGAAAGGTCTTCAAAAAATATAAAAAAGAAAATCTTCCGGAGTTTGACTGGAACAAGCTTAATGATTTTGCAAATAAATTAAAACAAGCCGCTTTCCCCGGATATGATTTCAAAAATGATGAAGAAAAATATACGGCAAAGATGATACTTGAACTGGTCGAGCTTGAAAAAAATTACAGATGGTTTTATGAAGGTGATAAGTTTGCTCCTTCTGATTTTGAAATTCCCGGAGATGTGAGATCAAGAGCTGAGGAGATTTTATCTTCACTAAATTCTCAGGACATTCTTCCTATCCTATCTCCCGAAAATAAAAATCCCGATCTGGCTTATCTTAAATATATCCTTGATGAAATTCAGAAATGGATTTTTGTAAAAAAATATTCCGATACTAACTCGAAAAATTGGGTTTCCTATTTTGAACCGCATAAGCTGGATTACTCTCATCTTGTTAAGTATGAACTTCCTGATAATGAATTCTCTGAACTCTTGCAGGCGCCGCCCGAGAAGTACCGTCCAAGATTCGGATTTAAGCTTACCGATCCGAGAATGGATAAAAGACAAATTCTTAACCAGGTTGATTATTGTATGTTCTGTCATGACAGGGATAAGGATTCCTGTTCAAAAGGTTTACTGGACCGGTTTGGAAATAAAAAAATAAACCCGCTTGGAATAGAGCTGAATGGCTGCCCTCTTAATGAAAAAATTTCAGAGATGCATTATGTCCGGAAGAATGGTTTTCCAATAGCATCACTTTCATTGGTAATAATTGACAATCCGAATGTTCCCGGCACAGGTCACAGAATATGCAATGACTGCATGAAGGGATGTATTTTTCAAACTCAGGAGCCGGTAAATATACCCCAGATTGAAACAAGCGTTCTTACTGATATTCTAAAGCTTCCATATGGCTACGAAATTTATTCATTGCTTACAAGATGGAATCCACTGAATATTAAAAGACCATATGCACTTCCTTACAACGGAAAAAATGTATTAGTCGTGGGGATGGGTCCTGCCGGTTATACTCTTTCTCACTATTTACTGAATGAAGGATTTGGTGTCATTGGAATAGACGCATTAAAAATAGAAAAAGTTCATCAGGATTTTTGCGGTTATAAAGATGAAAAAGGATTTACAAAGTTTCCGGAACCTGTGAAATATTTTTATGAACAGATAGAAGAAGAACTTGATAAAAGAGTACTACAGGGTTTCGGAGGAGTGTCTGAATACGGGATCACAGTACGATGGGACAAAAATTTTCTCACCGCTATATATATAAATATCTCGCGAAGGATAAATTTCAGACTTTACGACGGAGTACGCTTTGGAGGAACGATTACAGTAGAAGATGCATGGAAATTTGGATTCGATCACATTGCCATTGCTACCGGCGCGGGCAGACCTACTATCATTAATATGAAAAATAATCTGATAAGAGGTATAAGAAAAGCTTCCGATTTCCTAATGGCTCTGCAATTGACTGGCGCAGCTAAGGAAAATAACCTGGCAAATTTACAAGTCCGGCTTCCTGCAATTGTCATTGGAGGCGGATTAACTGCCATAGATACTGCTACCGAGCTTCTTGCATACTATCCCGTTCAGGTATTAAAAGTTTTAGATAAATATGAAAAATTGATTCCGGAACTCGGTGAAGAAAAATTCTGGAACCTTTATGATGAAGAGGAAAAAAGCGTAATCGAAACTTTCATTGAACATGCAAAAGAAATAAATGTTGAACTGGATAAGGCTTCAAATGAAAACCGAAAGCCAAATTTAATTTTCCTTTTAAGAAAATGGGGAGGAGTTACAATAGCTTACCGGAAGCGGCTGGTTGAATCCCCTGCGTACAGGTTAAATCATGAAGAAGTTATTGAGGCTCTTGACGAAGGAATTCAATTTGCAGAAAATTTAGTTCCAGTGGAAGCAATTTCCGATAAATACGGAGCAGTAGATGAAATCATTTTCGAATTGCAAAAAACAATTAACGATCCGGAAAAAAATATAGTAAGGTTTGTCAGCTCCGGAGAGATGAGACCAATGAAAGCAAAATCCGTAATGGTTGCTGCAGGTACAGCGCCTAACATAATTTACGAAAACGAATATCCGGGCACCTTTGAACTCGATGAAAAAAATTATTTCTTCAAACCATATAAGATGACGGCTGATGAATCAGGTAACAAAGCACTTGTACCAATTGAAAAAAGCAGCCCTGGTTTACCTAAAGAGGCGGGATTTTTTACATCTTATAACAAGAAAGGAAAATATATTTCCTTTTACGGAGACAATCATCCAAAGTATGCCGGGAATGTAGTCAAAGCCATGGCTTCAGCCAAAGACGGGTATGAAAAAGTAGTAGAGCTTTTTGAAGATGGAATTTCAAGTTTAAAATACGATTCGAACTCGATAAAGAACCGCGATGATAATTTCCATGAATTGGTTTCGGTGCTGGACCGGGGATTAATTGCCACAGTCCACGAAGTTGTCCGGTTAACTCCGACGATCATTGAAGTTATTGTTAAGGCTCCGTTCGCAGCGAATAAATTTCAACCGGGTCAATTTTACAGGCTTCAGAATTATGAAAAAAATTCTAAACGAATTGACAATACTGCCCTGACAATGGAAGGTCTTGCAATGACAGGCGCATGGAAGGATGCTGAAAGAGGGCTGCTTTCTTTGATTGTTCTTGAAATGGGTATCTCTTCCAGATTGTGTGCAGATTTGAAAAAGAATGAACGTGTTGTTGTAATGGGACCTACGGGAACCCCCACTCATATCCCATCCGGAGAAACTGTTTTGCTTGCAGGAGGCGGCCTTGGAAATGCAGTTCTTTTCTCTATTGCCGAAGCCTTGAAGAAAAACAATAATAAAGTAATTTATTTTGCCGGTTATAAGAATTCTTCTGATGTCTATAAAATGGATGAAGTTGAATCTTCAACGGATCAGGTTGTCTGGAGCAATGATTTCGGTGATTTGATTATTCCCCGGAGAAAACAGGATTTGACCTTTAAAGGAAATATAGTTGAAGCAATGACAGCCTATGAAAATGATGAACTGGGAAATAAAATTGTTGAGTTCAATGACATTGACAGAATAATTGCGATAGGAAGTGACAGGATGATGAATGCCGTTAAGGTTGCGAGGAAAACAATTTTTAAAGACAAGCTTCGAAGGCATATTGCTATCGGAAGTATTAATTCCTCG
>JBBSDT010000342.1:0-3792 GCA_038240405.1 Ignavibacteria bacterium | reverse complement strand
GATCGTGTTTCAGTTGTTCGCGATCGTGTTTCAGTTTTTCGCGATCGTGTTTCAGTTTTTCGCGATCGTGTTTCAGTTTTTCGCGATCGTGTTTCAGTTTTTCGCGATCGTGTTTCAGTTTTTCGCGATCGTGTTTCAGTTTTTCGCGATCGTGTTTCAGTAGTCCGCGATCGTGTTTCAGTAGTCCGCGATTGATTTTCAGTTGTTCGCGATGCATAAAGTCAACTTCGCTGATAATGAACATTTGTTAGATTTTCATTCAGATGACTTCGTGTTCAATTCAGTTGACTTCGTGATTCATTCAGATCTCTTCGCTTTCCATAAAAATGACTTCGCTTTCTATGTTAATTATTGCGATTCAAGTAAAACTTCCTTCACGATTCAAAGAGTCTATTTCGCAAATGATTTTACCGAAATTTCTCGCCTTAGAAGTTTTTTTCTTTCTATCCAGGTAGCTTCGCGAACCATTTTCGTTTCTTTTCCCGGTATAAAATTTTCATTATTTTTGATAACTTTTTCTTTTCAGCATATTGTCGTTGCTTCTTTTTCGATTGCGGAGACCTCTTTCCGGATTTTACTTTCTTTCTCGCTAATTGCGGAAGCATTGTAGCTCATTGCCGTTTCTTTTCTCAGAATAAAATTTGTTTTCTCAGAGTTCCGCCGGAATAAGATAATAGATAAATTTAGAAATAAAAAGTCCGCGGATACTCTGCGAGGACAGGCAAAATCCTTCAATCCTTTAATCCTCTAATCATGGTTCAATCTCTTTGTTGATTGGATCCCCGCTCAAAAGATTGCGGGGATGACAGATGGAGCCTGACACAGAGAGAGAATCAAATTCTGACATCGGGGATGCATTTTCGTATGACTGGGATAGCGCATCCGCCGGGTCAGATAAAGCACGAGACCCGGCGAGACAACGGGAAAGGTTGATTTGATTCCGACCTTAAAAACGCTGGGAGGGCAGAGGGCGTTTTGTCTTTTAACATTGTCCCTTCTGAGTCTCTCCGCGCTCTTTCGGAGGACTCAGGAGGCATCAGATCTGGTCCGCATCACGAATGATCTCTAAGCAGCTCTTCAATTATATTGACAGAATTCATATTATCTGTTTCTGAATTAAAATTGGTTATGAGTCTATGCCTGAGAACAGCCTTTGCGACTTTTTTAACATCTTCGATACCCGGAGAAAATCTTCCTTCAACAATACAGTTTGTCTTGGCTCCGAGAATTAAATACTGTGATGCTCTCGGACCGGCGCCCCAGCTGATATAGTCCTTAACGATTTTAGGTGATTGAGGATTTCCGGGCCTTGTCTTTGCAACAAGACCGACTGCATAATTAATGACTTCATCGGCTACAGGTACTTTTCTTACAAGATCCTGGAACAAAATTATGTCTTCTCTCGAGAAAATTATCTTCAATTCAGGTGAATACATGCTTGTTGTCCTTTTAATGATTTCTAACTCTTCATCAAATGTGGGATAATCCAGCCAAAGGTTAAACATAAACCTGTCCAGCTGTGCTTCAGGCAAAGGATAAGTTCCTTCCTGTTCAATCGGATTCTGAGTCGCCAATACAAAAAAAGGTTCTTCTAACTTATAAGATGTTCCTGCTGCTGTCACCCTATGCTCCTGCATCGCCTCAAGCAAAGCAGACTGGGTTTTTGGAGGTGTGCGGTTTATTTCATCTGCCAGAATAATATTGCCGAATACAGGACCTCTTATGAACTTAAATATTTTTTTTCCTTCACTATCATTTTCCAATATTTCCGTTCCGGTAATATCCGAAGGCATTAAATCCGGAGTAAACTGTATTCTGCTGAAATTCAGGTCCAGTACCTCTGAGAGTGTTTTGACAATTAAAGTTTTAGCTAATCCCGGAACTCCTATCAACAGGCAATGACCTTGCGAAAGAATAGAAATCAATATCTGTTCTATTATTTTGTCCTGTCCCACAATTACTTTGGATATTTCTTTTTTTAGTTCTTTATATTTCTCACTCAGAATCTTTACCAGTTCGACATCTGAAATATTTTGAATCTTGTGCTCAATCATAAATTAAAAAAATTATTTTAAAATGCTTCTTCAATGACTTCTACTTTCCCGAATTTTTTCATTTCATCCTTCAGGCTGTTCGCATCACCGGCAATGGAAATTATCAATCTATCAGGGTAAAGATACTTTTCTGCCGCAAGCTTGATATCTTCCTTTGTAAGTTGATTAACTTTCCTGATATATGAATTATAATAATCGTCTTTGAACCCATGAAGTTTCAAATTAATTACTTTTGAAGCAATAGCATTTGGCGTTTCCAGCTGAAGGGGAAAACTTCCGGAAATATAATTCTTTACGTTTTGTAATTCACTTTCACTAACGAATGAATTCCTTAACTTTTCCAACTCAATCAGAATTTGGTTTATTGTATCTGATGTAATTTCATTTTTTATTTCAGTAGCCACAACGAAATCTCCGGCATATTTATTTGCATGGAAATGTGATCGCGCACCGTAGGTATATCCATGCTGTTCCCGTAAATTCTTGTTTATTCTTGAAGTAAAGTAACCTCCGAACAGCACGTTCATGACTGAAACGGGTATAAAGTCGGGATTGTTCCGGCTGATTCCAATGTGTCCCAGCTTTAGGGAGGATTGTACAGCTCCCTTTTTTTCAGTCAGGTATATCTTAGTTTCATTGCTGATTTCCGGTAAAATTATTTCTGTTTCCGGCACGGGATTTTTCTTCCATAATGAAAATTTTTCATTGATTTTAGATATCGCTTCTTCCGGTGAAATATCTCCTACAAATGCAACCACAAGGTTACAGGGGAAGAAAACTTTTTCATATAAAGAAACAATATCCTTTCTTGTAATTTTATTAATTGATTCTCTTGTTCCCTCAACCGGTAAAGCATAAGGACACCCCGAATAAACTTTTTTTCTGAAAATCTTATCAGAGAGGTAATCTCCTTCATCTATCATTGATAAAAGAGAATTTATTCTTTGTTCTTTTAACCTGGTGATTTCTTCTTCCGAAAATTCCGGATTCAATATTACATCTGAAATAATATCAAAAATATTATCAAAATATTTTTTGAGAGAATATGAGCTAATGTACGTTGCATCATAGTCGCATCCGCTGGACAAAACTGCTCCTATGTAGTCTGTTTCTTCGGCAATCTGCGTAGCAGTTCTGCTTTTCGTTCCCTTTGTCAGCAGTTCGGAAGTAACGGATGAAAGGCCTGAAACTGACTCCCTGGAAAAATAATCCATATAAGAACCGGATTTAAAAACGAATCTCGATGTAATCAAAGGCAGTCGTTTATCTTCGATTACCAAAACAGTAATACCATTTGCGGTTTTCATTTCAAAAAACTTCGGGAAATTAACATCCTTGGGTTTTCCTGACTTAGGAGGCTTGCTCCGGTCTAAGCTATCATTCTTTGTAACGTTTTTAATTTTTGTAATTGACATAATTATTTAGGAAAATAATTCAAGACTACTCTTTGATTCTTATTCAAATATTTATTTGCAGCTTGCACTATATCAGCTTTTGTTACATTCAGAAAGTCCAGTATCTCAAAGTTTATTCTGCCACAATCATTATAAAAAGTTTTATAGTATGAAAACTTATCAGCCAGAGATATAATTGTCTGCCTGCCGAAATTATAATAAGTTTCAATTTTATTTTTTACTTTTGTAATTTCATTATCGGTAATGTTTCCGCTTTTTATATCATTCAGAATTTCATCAATCTTATTTTCAATATCTCCGGGATTTTTACCTTTCATTGCAAG
>JBBSDT010000341.1:0-3804 GCA_038240405.1 Ignavibacteria bacterium | reverse complement strand
TAATGCTTCAAATGTTTCCGTGAATTTACAGAATTGGAAATGGAAAGATGCAACTTCCGTAATTAGAACTATTACAAACCAAAACTTTGATTTACCGGAAGGCGGCTATATTATTATCTGTGAAGATTCGGTCAAATTAAAAAATCAATTTCCTATATCCGGGAAAATAATACAAACTTTGTGGAATACTCTGAACAATTCAGGAGATAACATTATTCTTATAGATCCTGCGAACGGCAGGTCCGATTCAGTTTCATATCAGCCTTTTTGGGGAGGAAATACAGGTGGTTTTTCTTTGGAAAGGGTAAATTCATCAGGTCCCTCGAATAATTCATCCAATTGGGGAACATCTATAAATTCTCTTCAGGGAACACCGGGGAAACAAAATTCAATTTCTCCGAAATCATATGATGTGGCGATTAAATCATTTGTTATTAGCCCTTTATTTCCTTCTGAAGGTGAAGCACTTGAGTTGAATTTTGTTTTAAAGAACATAGGTCTGAATTCAGCGGAAATATTTTCGTTAAATATTTTCAGAGATATTAACCTGAACAGCATTCCAGAAAACAACGAGCTAATTAAATCGGAATCATTCCGGTCATTAAATCAGGCGGATTCAATTCTTTACAGCTATTCAATTCAGAATATTGACACTGGTGTGAAACAGTATGTTGCCAGAATAATTTATTCAAATGATAATGACACCTCAAATAATGAATTAATAAGGAGAGTCTACGTAAGCAGTAAATCTGAGGGAAGAGGAGGAATGGTTATCAATGAGATAATGTATGATCCATTATCAAATCAATCTGAGTGGATTGAATTTTATAATGCTTCAGGCGGGGAGATAAACATAAAAGGATGGAAATATAAAAAGGCATTATCATCTATCATACTTTCAACTTCGGAACTCTTTATTCATCCAGGAGATTATTTTATTCTGGCACATGACACAAGCCTATATACAACCTTTAATTACCTGAAAAACCCTGAACCAAATCAAATAATAAAGTTCTCAACAAGCCTGAGCCTTAATAATACAGGGGAAAACATTTCCCTCACAGACAGCTTAAACAATACTGCAGATGCCGCAACTTATGATCCTAACTGGAACAATCCCGAACTTTTGAATACTAAAGGAATCTCACTTGAAAGAATAAATCCGGGGCTGCTAACAAATGATAAAAATAACTGGAGTTCATCAGCGAACATATCCGGCGGTACCCCCGGACGTGTTAACAGTATTTACACAAAGAATACTTCAACCGGTTCAACAGTAACAATTAGCCCTAACCCTTTTTCACCGGATGGCGATGGTTACGAAGACTTTACACTAATAAAATACAGTCTCAATGTTTCATTTGCACAAATGCTTGTCAAAATTTATGATATTAAAGGAAGGCAGGTTAGAACTCTGGCAAATAATCAGGTAACAGGCAGTGAAGGTACAATAATTTTTAATGGACTTGATAATGAAAATCAAAAACTCAGAATAGGTATTTATATTTTAGTTATAGAAGCAATAGACGACAGAGGAGGAACCGTTAATACTATAAAAACGCCGGTCGTAATTGCAGGAAAGCTATAACTTAATTCAGAATTTCCGGAATTTTTATCCAGTATTGCCTGCTTCCTTATTTTACTGCTTAAATACGAACTTGCAGTAACAGTATCAGCCGTCCAAAATGGAACTCCGGATGAACCCACTCTCATTGCCTTTACCCATGCGTTTGCACTTCCAAAAAATGTTTCTGTATAGGCGCGTTATTTGAAGGAGGATTTTTCTGTCATTTTTGAAATTTGTTCCAGGTAATGCTCCGCCGAAAGTGCACTGAATGATAGATCCAAAATTAAATTTTATCATCCAATCTTTTTGATTACTTTGTTGACAGAATAATGCGTTATAGACTAAAACATTGACCTTTCTATTTTTACCCTATTACTATCGAGAGAATTAAATGGAGAACATCTCTAAGCAAAATACAAAAATATTACTCCTGCTCCTGATTCTTTTTCTAATGCTTAACAATTTAATCTGGTACAACTCGGGTCATAAGCCCTTACATTGGGATTCTTCAATTCATCTGGCTTTAAGCATTGATGCCTATAAAACATTTGAAAATAATTTCTCAAACCCTTTAGTTTTTTACAAATTACTTGGTATCTCATGGTACTATCCTCCTTTAGTTTACTTAGCTTCAATTCCTTTTTACTTTATATTAGGAATAGACGAGTTTACAGGGTTTATCGAGATTAACGCTTTCCTGATTTTACTTGTTGTTTCTGTATATTTGATTGGAAATAAATTATATAATAAGTCTGCCGGATTATTCGGTGCGTTTTGTATCTCCATGTTTCCTATTGTAATTGAATACTCACGAGATTATATGCTTGATCTTCCGCTAGCTTCGATAGTAGGAATCTCGGTTTTTTTGTTGATTAAAACCGAAAATTTTGGAAAAGTTTTTTTTTGTATCTTGACAGGATTATTATTAGGCTGCGGAATGCTTATAAAATGGACTTTTATCTTTTTTCTTATTACGCCTTTAATTTTTTTTCTTATAAAAGGTTGGACGGGAAACCAGAGGAAGCTAAAAATTTTACTAAATTTTTTTCTTTGCATGCTGGCCTGTTTTATGATATGCCTTCCATGGTATTTCAAAAATTTAATAGCGATTCTTTCTACAAGATCGGGGGAATTGGGAAGAACTGATCTTACTTTGCTGCAATCGGTTTTTTATTATTTGCAAATAATCCCGGAACAGATATCATTTATTTTTGCCCTACTTTTTATTATCTCCATAATATTATTCTCGAGCAGGAAAAGGTTATCTATGAATACTTTTTTATTATTCTGGTTTATCGGAAGTTATATTGTTTTAACCATTGTAAAAATCAAGGCGCCCAGATTTTCAATTTCACTTCTAATTCCCTTAACATTGCTAATATCAGGAATTATCTTCGGTGATTTTCTCAGACAAGGTAAAAGAAAGGTTTATTTATTTTTCTTTATATTCACCGGGTTAGTTCAATATTTGATAGTTTCGTTCTCAGGTATGAATTTAAACTATACTTTACCATTAACAGGAACACCGGTCATTAGTAATCTCAGCCCCGTAAAATTTGACAATTACAATTTAAGTATTTTAAATTTAATTGAAGAAGACCGGATTAAAAATAATAATGGAAGAACAATTATCCGTGTAATTCCCGATGAAGCAAATTTTAATAATTCAACTTTAAAATATTATGCTAAAGTAAACGATTATCCTGTCGATATTCTGGGTACTAGCGGTTTTCCATTGTTTACGGACTATGTGGTTGTTGAGAAAAAAATTGCGGAGACAATGAACCCCGATGATAAAAGGACAGAACTCACTCAGGCGCTTCTAAACGATACTTCAATATATTCCGGAGTATTCAAAGCATTCAAAAAAATTGATAGGCCTGATGGCAATGAGCTGGTTATTTTCAAACCTGAAAAAGTTATTGATCAGTCTGAAACTTTAGATTCTTTAAAAATGAAAGTTATTTCCGGTTCAAATAATTTTCTAGGAAGATATTTAAAGCCAAAAGGCGATTTTAAATTTGAAATAAATTTTGAAGATACTTCACTTGCTTTATCCGGAAATGTTAAATCGCTAAGATTGTTTGCTGATGAAGTTGAATTCGGAGATTTTTCGTTCAAGGAAACCGGGCTAAAAATAAATAATTTTGATATTGAATTAAAAGATTTTGATTATGCTATGAAGACTTTATTGAAATACGATAAATTGGATATTTTATCTTTAAATGGAATTAAAG
>JBBSDT010000340.1:0-3840 GCA_038240405.1 Ignavibacteria bacterium | reverse complement strand
GAAAGGGTTTGACCGCCAAGTTGCCGGTTAATTCTTTTTCGCGGTAGAGCATGGAGTGCACTTATAAAACTTGACGCATCGGATAAAGCAGAAGAAACGCTACCACTCCCAACCAATATCGAGTCCGATGCAGTCACATTGCTACTAATGAATGAATTTGAACCGGCTTTTCCTTGAATACTTAGACTACTCGTTATCTTTATACTATCATACGCCAAAAGTCCAAAGTAAATCCATTTTCCTACACTCGGAGGTGCTACAGTTACTGAAACTTCTTGAAAATAATGGCATGAATTATAATCTGTCACTGCAAGATTATAGGACGTGGTACCTAAAGGTTTTGCGTATGGATTACTGGTGGTGGAACTACTTAGCGTATTTGAGGGAGACCAAATCAAAGAAAAAGGGCTTGAGCCTCCAGATATGGTAGGACTGGCACCTAATTGAACAGAATCGCCAATAATAATATTTTTATCATTTCCTAAATTAATAGTAGGTTTAGTTCTCACTGTCAGGACTATCGTATCTCTGCCTATCATCCCTTCTCTATCCTTTACAGTCAGTGTATAAGATGTTGTTGAAGAGGGAAACGCTAATGGCCTCGCTTTAATAGTTGTATCTACTGTTAGATAAGGGGCCCAGGAATAGGAATATGGTGGTCTGCCCCCCGTAGCAACTGTTGTGGCTCCCAGTTTTACTGTTTTGTTAAAACAAATGGTAGTATCGTTCCCCGCATGGGCAACAGGACGCAACGATCTTTTAGCTATAATAAAATATCCGCTGCCAAATGTATTACTAGTTGCAATTGTTCCTGAAATAGTATCACCCGATACAGAAGTACTATTTGTATTAATCCAAGATGATCCGTTCCATCTAGCCATTCGTAACGTTGTTGTTGTTGCTATATCGCAGCTGTTAGCATTATATCCTAGTAACACCGTTACGTTGCTACTTCCCGAATTATGCTTTAGATACCAATACTCGCAAGGACTAATCCAAGTTATTGATGTATCCATAGAATTCCCTTTTGCCTGAGTGTTCTGATGGTGACTTGCAGTAAATGATTCTGTTGATGATGATGGCGCCGAAATGGCTAAGGGTTTATAGTAACTGAAATCCCCAATTGGAAATGTAAAAGAACTATTTCCTATTTTGGTTACAGGCCCCACTATAAAACTATTAATTGATGCATTCACAGTCGTTGCACCATTTAATAATGTCAATAAATTATTAGTATCCGTCTTTAAATAACCATTAATCAAATTTAATTTTTTAGAAATAGATAGGCCTTTTTTCAATGTATCAACTCCTCCGGATTTATTAATTTCTAACTTGTAAAACCTGGGTTCAATAGAACCTGATAAAACCTGATTACTATCTCCTGTTAGACGGAAGGTAACATTCCCAAAAGAAGTGGTATAAGTGTTATTCCACTGTTCATTACCCTGCAAATTCAAAACACCCCCACCAACTGCAGAATCAATTAGGCAAGAACTACTTTGCGAAGTAGTAAAGGTATGAGCCACCGTCACTGTTCCATTAATAGTGTGCGTTCCACCTTGCCCATACATTTCAAGATCATAAAAATTCATTGCGCTCCCCGAGGAATTTTTCAGCGTATTATTGTAATAGCAAAAAAGTTTTGAAGTTCCTACACTCACATTTCCTGCTGCATATTCCCACGTGCAGCTTCCCCCAAGTCCAATATCTCCCAATAAATTACACGTGCCGCTTGACTTATTGATCTTAACATTCGGCAACTTGCCCGATGGTGTACTTCCGTTATTGTCATTGATCGTTTGGGTGCCCGTGCCGTTCACAACAATTGTTGCACTGCCTCCTCCCACACTTGCAGAGTTAATACTTTCAATATCATTTTTCGCATTGATCACACTACTTGTACTAGTATTAATGAAGAGTTGATGATTTCCTGAAATCAGCAGTTGATCATCCACTTGCATCGTCATGTTCTTCACATCAAACTGCGAGTCGCTGTCAGGCGCAGCGAATTCAACTTTGTAAAAAGTTAGTGTAACACTATTGGAAGTGCTGGTGATGATGCGGGTTCCTGAATTCGCACCGTGTTTGAATACAACACTGCCGCTGTTTTTACTGAATCCTCCCGACACGCAGCTAAAGTTTCCTGAGACAGTGAGAGTTCCTGAAGGCGCAATGAAAAGCATCCCGTTAATCGTAATACTCTTGTTGCACGTAATCGCTCCATCATTTCCTTTAAACACTCCACCAAGCAAACTCGCTGTTTCAAACGTCAATGTTTTTCCCGCGTCCATAAAAATAGTATCGGAGTAATTGCTTTTCACATTGATCAACTTCACGCTGAAGTTGGCATTGATGTGGCAGTTGGCATTGCTACAGGTACTGTTAAATGTAATCGTATCACCACTACCGGGCACGGCTGTAGACACAGCGTTGCCGCAAGCGCCGGGACCTTTCTTCCAGTTGCCCGCGGTATTAGCACTGGTGGATCCACCGGTCGGACTCCAAATGTAATTGACTGCAAAGAGAGAAGAGGAAACAAAAGAGAAAAGAATGCAGAGAGAGAAAATTTTTTTCATGGTAAAAAATTTAAAGGATGAAAAGATTTTTATTAGCGAAAGAAATGAGAAACTCAAGAACTCGAATGCAGAATTTAATTGGACGTTTTGAAATCCATTTCCTGAATGGATGTACCATCAGCTTCGGTCACCTTCACAGTGGCGAAGTAAACACCAGGTGTAACACTACTAAGCGCAATCACAAGTGTATTGTCAACGACATTGATGTTGCTGCCAACTGTGAATGATTGACTAAAGATGTCACCGGATGCTGCTGAAGTAGAGCTCAGCAAAACATTAATAGCAGTGGCTAAGCTGTCAGAGCAGTAAACGATAACTTCGTTTTTGCTCCAGTCAACTTTTGCATCGAGAATTTTAGTTGTCTGGGCGGTTGCATTTAGAAACCCAATAGCGAGAATAGCAAGGAGGAAAAATTTTTTCATGTGCGTTTGTGTTAAGATGTGATTGAATCAAAATATTTCTGAACAATACTACATCTGTAACCAAACCCTTTTTTCTTTGATAGGTCGAATTCCATTATTCAAGGTATGAAATACCAGTATATGCCGATAAAATGTAAATGTTAACAGCTAATTTCTGTTGCGCGAAATTAATTTGTGCTCAAGAAATATTGTGAGATCATCAAAGGCTAAAGAATTTCTTTCCTCATCGTATGCGGCGTCAAAATGTTGACGATTGATCATGTAGAATTTTCCCACTCGTAAAAATTTTTGATCGGGAAGATGTTTTATTAAATCTTTCATAGAGCAATGACCTATCCCCCATATCTTTTTACTTTCATATTGAATTACTGCCTGTATCTTATCTTCAAATGTGTTGGCAAAAAGAATGTTATCATAATGTACCCATATGTATTTTGATTTCTTTTCTTCTAATACCTTCCTTTCTTTTTTCTCTAATAGTATCTCAAAGCGAATATGATTTTCTAGAGGAGGGTTGACTGAATACCAGGAAGGATGTTTTGATGAGTGCTTCCGCCGGGGCAAGATAGATTTCTTTTTCATAAAAAATATTTAAGATAGTTTACTGTAATTCTGGGATAAAACTAAATGTTTTTATGAAATTGATGTACCCATTTTCTCAATTAGTTCATGATTATTTGGTACATAATTGTACAGTTTGATGTACTGTTTTTGTACACATTCGTTTAATAGTTTTCCAATCTTAAATACATCTTTTGCCCTCATTTCCATCCGCTGCCCCATAATTTTTCTTCGGCAAAATTGTGCTCACTCCATGCGGCAGTCAAGGTCAAGCCCTGCGG
>JBBSDT010000339.1:0-3854 GCA_038240405.1 Ignavibacteria bacterium | reverse complement strand
TGAAAAAAGCATCTGCAGACTTTGTTGCTATTTCGGTTTTGTCTGTGATAAGCTCAAGTGAAAAATTCTCTTTATTAGTTTTTGCTTTGGCAAAAAGTTTATTTGCCATTGCTCCTGCTGAACCTGATATTGCAATGGCTGATAATCCCAAAGAGCTAATCTTAAAAAAATCTCTTCTGTTCATCTGTTTTAATTTAAATTAGTTTCAATTATAAATGGTACCGTATACCAATACTGAATAGTAATGAGTAAAGATTTAGAAACCCGCTATGCCAGTCGGGGGAGTCATAATGTCTTTTGTAAACTCCAAGTGAACTAATGAGCTGTATTTTTTCATTATTCAGCAATGAAGCACCTTTTTTTCCCTTTAAAGAAATATTCAGATTAATCTGATTTGAATAGCCGGAGTTAAGCTGGCCTTCCACACTCATAAACTCTTCCAGTGAGTCATATATGGCTTTAAAAAAATATGCTTTGGTTTGAAAGTATTGTCGGTATTCTAATGAGCCGGATAATACTTCAGAAAAATTATTGCTCAAAATTGCATAAATAGTATTTGACCTCACATCCCACGAATCCCAATAATATCTATAACCAGGCTGAAGAGTAAGATTATTAGTAATTCCAATATTTGTTCTCAATCCTACAGCCCGTCTAATTCTTTTATCAGGGTGAACTGGTTCCAGATTTCTGAATGCACCTTTCTTGTCATCATATATCCTCACTATCTGATAACCATCAAGCTGATATCCACTGACATCAATGTAAGAAGCATCCAATTGAGTAATTATATTTTTTGACAATATTTGTGAAAAAGCCCAGTTAATTGAATAAGTATTTCTAGTCCTCGTCCAGTTACGAATCTGGGGAAAAATTTTATCAAAGCTTCCCGATATTCCTAATGTAAGGTAAGTATTTTTTTGTGCAAACGGGTAATTGATTGAAGCAAAAAATGTCTTTGAAGAATAATCATGTTCAATGCTGTAACTTCCATTAAGCGAAGCTGTGCCTTGAATAACCCGTTGTGTAACACCTAAACCAATTTCATGTCTCCATTCATCGGGCGTGTTATCACTTCCACCTTCCTTTTTTGGAGTTGCTGATGTGATGCCGTCTATCTGAAAATTACTCCGCATAGATGCTGCGCTGATAACGTCGGTAAGATATCTTGCAGAAATGCTGGTATTCCTGGAAAGTTTTTTAGTGTAATCTATGCTTGGATAATAAACTGTAACTCCAAAATTATCAAAATAAGTATTGATTCTAGCCTGTAATTCATCTTCGGATATATCTTGTGCCTTAATGGTAACATTCATAGATACTATAGTAAGGAGTAAGAATGTGAAGATTAATTTATCCACAACCACACCCGCCGCTTTGGGCGCCATCAGCGCCTTGTGAACCTTCTCTTATATATAAAAAATGGTTTTGAATTCCCTGTTCAATAGGATTCTCATCGAAGATCATATTCGGATCTGAGAGTCGTTCTCTTTCAATCGGTTTTACTGTAGCACAACCGTATAAGTATATCAGGCAAATCATGATCACCAGGCAAAAGTACTCATATAATTTGCTCATATTAATTATTTAAGCTTTTTAAATAAATTCCGTTTAAAATCTGAAGCAACTTATCTCCACAACATGCCATGACACTGGTAACACGATTGTGCAAATATATACCTCCCATTAATAGTTCGGATTCCCCCCCTTAAATCTTTTCCATGACAGTCTGCACATCCGACGGCATTCCTTTCTCCGCTTTTATGAAAAAATCCTCCGATAATGACAGTGTGATCCAATGGGACATCTGGTTTGGATTGACTGGAGATTATAGATTCGCATCCATAAATATATATAACAGCAAGGATTAACAAAGAAAATAATAAATAAAATTTGAGCATGTGATTGTATACAATAACTTAATTAGAAATATTATTATTCACAATAAACAAATCATTACTCCATTAAATATTATTAAATATAATGACAATTAATTCAGAACTTATTTATATGTGCGTGGTATTTTGTATAGAAATAAAATAAATTAGAAAAAATCTGTTTCTTCAGAAAATGAAATCACGGGTATCCAAGTATATTTTTGCAATTTTTTTATTAATATTTCTTGCAGGAACAATGATAATTTACGGAGATATTGGCGGAAAGACCGGAAGGACCCTAAAAACTTCAACAGCCGGATGCGGGAGCTGTCATGGGTCTTCTGCTACTTCAGATGTAATGGTTCTTATCAGTGGTCCCGATACTGTCAATGTAGGGCAAACAAATCAATATACTTTGACAATATCTAAACCTTTAAAAACCGGAGCAGGACTTGACATTGCAAAACGACTTGGTACATTGGCGCCGGTTTCATCTGGCATTCACATTTCTAATGCTGAGCTGGTTCAAAATAGTAACGTACCCATGTCAAACGGAACTGTTTCTGTTCAATTTTCCTACACTGCTCCTTCTAATTCATCAATAGATACAATATGGGCAACAGGCCTTGCTACAAATAGTAATGGAGGCAGCAGCGGAGATAATTGGAACTGGGCTCCGAGCAAGAAAATTGTTGTGAAGCTCCCTGTCAGCATAAAAAATATTTCTCTGGCAAAAGAATTTAATTTAAGTCAGAATTATCCTAACCCGTTCAATCCTGAAACAAGCATAAAAGTTGATGTTCTCAAAACCATGTATATTACTGTTAAAATTTTAGATATTCTTGGAAATGAAGTAAGTACTATTCAAAATGGAAAGATTGAACAAGGTGAACATATTTTAAGGTGGAATGCAGGTTCTTATCCAAGCGGAGTCTATTTTTACAAAGTAGAGGGCAGAGAAATATCATCTGCAGCTGACATCCAAAAATTTGTATTGATAAAAAAAATGTTGCTGGTTAAGTAGATCCAAACAGTTAAACTAAATTTTAATAATCAGAAATCCAGATTGCTCAGTTATCTGGATTTTTAATTTAAATTTAAAATTTAATACATTTATATACTACCGTGAACGAGCTTCAAATTCAACTTCATTTAAAAAAAATTCAGCACTTGTTTGAAATACCGGATATTAATCCTTTTTCGAACTACTATTATCCATACAGTACAAAGGCAGGAATGGATTTCATTATTGAAGAGCTTTATGAGCATCCATCAACTAAAAAGATAAATTTAAATATACTATTACCTTCTGAACAAATCACACCCGGGTTTGAAAATAAAACAATCGACGCCATAGGAAAATATTCAGAGGCATGGGCTCAAGATGCAAAACATAAGATGGCACGTGCTAAGTATAAAGGCACTCGCGGCTTGCTTTCTGCAATTGCAGCGCTCATATTTCTCGACGGAGCTGCAATTTGGCTGGGAACATTTAGTAATATAGTCCTAACAATTATTTCAGAAAGACTGATAGTTGCTGCATGGGTATTGATGTGGTATCCTGTAGATTATCTGACACAGGAATTCTGGATATATAAACTCGAAAGGCAATCGTATCAGGCACTGAAAAATATTACTGTTAAAATAAATCCTGAGACAATACACACTGAAGAAAACCAATTGTTAAATTGAAAATATCACGGTGCATGCTGTCTACCAAAATTATCTGTTGACACTTCTAAATTATTATGCCATATTGATTTATGGATAAACTTACTTCTAAACAGCAGAGGATTCTAAACTTCATAGAGAAGCATAGAATCGAACACACTTACCCCCCCACATTAAAGGAAATAGGGGAAAGATTTAAAATTACAATTGGCACTGTTCAGGATCACATATATGCATTGCAAAAAAAAGGATTTCTTGAAAGAAAAAAAGATATCGCAAGAGGATTTAAGTTGATTAAGTCAGATG
>JBBSDT010000338.1:0-3859 GCA_038240405.1 Ignavibacteria bacterium | reverse complement strand
TGTTGCAAGAGTATTAAAATCAAATGTACCATCTATTGATGCATCCGCAAAACTTGTTTTTACCAGTATTTTCTTTGAGGCGCCGTTTTGAGTAATATCTATATTATACGGAGATTCAGGAATTTTAAAATTTTCAAATGTAGAAGGATTCATGTTGATCTTAAAATTTCCTGTTATACTGTTCGGATCAAACCCTTTTCCATTCACATCAAAAGTGAAATTTAAATTGCTTTTTTGTGAATTATTCCTGGTGAATGCTTCTATATTCAAACCTGAAGCAGTTCCTTTCAGTTTATAAGAAATATTTTTAAGGTTAGAAAAATTTATTTTTCCTGCAGCTTTTGTTTGCACTGCATCCGAACTAAAATTAATATTTACGTCTGCATTTCCCCTGTTAAATCTCAGCTCTCCATCAGACCGGGAAATATTCTGTCCAAAGATTTTTGTTCGCTGCAGACTGTAGTTTAATTTGCCGGAAGTAGTTCTGTAATCAAAACCTCTAGCGTCAAACCTGAAAGTTCCGTTTATAGTACTTTCCAGAGAAGGGTCTTTTATGATCTTTCCGATATTCAAATTGTTAGTTGACACGTCACCGGAATATACAGGTATATCTTCCACAAAATCAAAATTGACTCTGCCCATAATATTCCCCGCATTACTTCTCACGTCAATGTCTGATTTAAATCTGGCAGGCTCTCCCACGTAAGTCAGGTTATTAATATAAACTTTTCCAAGATAGCTGTAATTAGGAATTTTGAGACCAGGTAAAATGATTTTTGTATCTACTGCATCTATTTCGATATTTTTTCCATTGATATCAAAATATAACTTTTCCGGTTTATCGAGATGCTTTACACTTCCGTCAAAGGAATACGTTGAATTGGGTGTTTTTAAATCAAGCTTATTGATTTGCAAATTCGAATAGATGCCGTCTGCGTCAAGATTTAATGATACAACGCTGTCAAGAAATTTCAGTCCCGGGAGAAAGAAAGTCAGGTCTTTAAAATCAAATTTATTAGCATCTAAATTTAATTTTACATTGTCACTGCCCATGTTCTCGTAAATAAATTCCTTAAAGGGATTAAGGCGCTCAACAAATAATTCATTTATCTGTATATCAGACCTGTCGGTTATTATTTTAAGATCTTTTACCTGTGTGGTTGTATCCTTCATATTGATATGTGCATCAAGCGCCAGCTGGTTTACATTGAAATCAGAATTAGTTTTAAATCTTAAATCTCTTATGAAAATATCTTTGTACTCCTTAAAATAATTTACATTTAATTTTAGAAATAGATTTGTTGCATCAAAATTACCGAATTTAAACGTATCTAATTTCTCCGTTACCAGTTCATTCATCGGACGCTCTTTCTTTTTTTCCTCAAGAATCCGGATAGCGCCGTTTTGAATTTCGAAATTTTCAGCTGATACATTCCACTCAAATTCAAAATTCGTTGTATCTTTCACAGCCGGATTTTCAGGTTCTAAAAAATAAAGCAGATTCCATTTCAGGCTGTCATTTTTATCGCGAACTTTTGTAAGGAATATCTTTGGTTCTTCGAGGATAAGATTTTGAAGTGATATGCCTTTATCCAAAAGCTTCCAGATATCATATTGGGCATAAATAGAATTAAATTTTATCAAGGTATCCCCTTTAACCGTGATGCTGCCGTATTTCAGAGTAAATCCTTTTAGGAGATTTCCTTCAAGCGACTGCGCGTATATTTTTGAATCTTTAGATTCCAGTGAAGCATTAATTTTATTAAGGAAAATCCCCAGAGACCATTTGTCAAAAAGGTCAGTCTGAATAAAAATAAAGATTCCGATTATAAGTACAAGGAGGCAGAAGAATGCAATTGAACCCCATTTGAAGATTCTTGAAATAAACCCTTTCTTTGGTTTTTTTGTCGCAGCGGTATTTTCTTTTGAATCAGGCAATATTATATCTTAAATTTAGCCTTGGGAATTCTTCTTTGAAATTTGATCCAGGATATTTGTAGTCGAATAATCGGGTAAATACTGAAGGCTGATTGTTCTGCCTCCGGACGCTTTTACAACGTCGGAACCGACAATATCTTCTTCTTTCCAGTCACCGCCTTTTACAAGAAAATCCGGAAGAATTTCCTTAATTAAATTATAAGGCGTTTCCTCTCTAAAAATTATTACATAATCAACGCTCTTTAAATTGTCTATCAGATAAGCTCTGTCGCTCTGATTATTTACAGGCCTGTTTTCACCCTTTAATATTTTTACAGAATCATCTGAATTTATTCCGACTACAAGCACGTCTCCAAGGGATTTTGCCTGATTGAGATATGCAATATGCCCTTTATGAAGTATATCAAAACAGCCGTTTGTAAAAACCAGCTTCTTATTTTCCGAAATAAGCTCTGCGCGAATATCCTTAAAATTGTTTTCCTGCAGTATCAAGATCGCTCCCGGGAAATATATTCTATGAGAGTATTTTTATGTATAGGAATAATTCCTACTTCTTCCACAACAATACCGGCTGCATAGTTGGAAATTATTGCAGCTTCTTTCAGGCTTGCTCCTCCTGCCAGACAGACAGCAATGGTGGAAATAACAGTATCACCGGCGCCGGAGACATCAGCAACATGTCGCGCTTTTGTTCCTATAATTTCCTTTTTGATTTTACCATTTTCTTTTTCAAGAATCATCATCCCATGCTCACCTAAGGTCAAAATTATATTTTCACAGTTTAGTTTTTTCATAAGTTCTTCCGAATAAAAATCTATGTCCTCCGGACTTTTTAATTTCCGTCCAAAAGCATCTTCAAGCTCTTTGAGGTTCGGCTTAAAAAGATATGTATTCTTAAATTCAAAAAAATTTTCAAATTTGGGATCTACCAGTATCAGAATCTTATTTTTATTTGCAAACTCTGTTATGCTTTGAATAAGATTTTTTGTGAGAACGCCCTTATTGTAGTCCTGCAATATAATAATTTCAATTTCGCTGACATTTTCTTTTAGGATTGATAAAATTTTATTTTCGGTTTCCGGAGAAATATCCTTTTTAGATTCACTGTCAATTCTTAATAAGTGATGTGAATCGGAAATTACACGTGTCTTGCAGGTAGTTGGCCTTCCATTTTCTATTATTAAGCCGCCGGTTTCAATACCCAGACTATTCATTGTATCCGTCAAAAGCTCTCCTTCACTATCTTCACCGGCAACTCCGATCATGAAGGGATTTGCCCCTAATGTTCTGACATTATAGGAAACGTTAGCGGCACCTCCGAGGCGATACTCACTTTTCCGTATATCAAACACTTGTACGGGAGCTTCAGGGGAGATCCGGTTCACTTCTCCAAGAAGATACCTGTCAAGCATAATGTCCCCGATTATAAATATTTTGCGTTTTTCTGAATCTTCAAATATCTTTTCCAGATATTTTTTTTCCATTAAAAAATACTGTTAGTTCCTGAACTTATAAACCAATTCCGGAGAAACTTTGTCCCCTGATTTGTAAGAAATATCTGAATATAGTTCATCCATAAAATAAATTTATTAAACAGGTTATTCAATGTGAAATTGCAGGAGAGGAGGAATTGGAACATCCCCCGGTCCTCTGCGAGGAGGGCGGTTCTTTCGCGTACAAAGAAGCAAATTTAAACCTCCCCATCATTCCCTCCGAAAAAAGCGGGGAAGCCTTACGTTGGATGGAAGTGGGATTATCAGATTTCTAAGTCACTGCAAAAGGCGTAAATCAAAAAATGTGTTATTTCTGTTAAATTTTAGAACATTTCAAAGATTTCCGGACTTTCCTCTTTTTGGTTTGGGTTGTTCGCTATTGATTTTCAGTATTCCGCGATGGATTTTCAGTTGTTAGGTTTTAATTT
>JBBSDT010000337.1:0-3908 GCA_038240405.1 Ignavibacteria bacterium | reverse complement strand
TCGTTATAAAACACTTCAATAATTCCTGTTACACCATAGTCGGAATAGTAGTAGCTAAGGACAGATTCTTTAGTATCATTATTAATTAATATCTCTGTATTCCGCAGATCTTTAAATGCAAGAGATTTCAGTTCTGAAAAAATTATTTTGCTGACTGCCAAAAGTTCTTCAGGTTTTTTCATTCTCAAAGCAATCGACCGCACTCTTTCCAATGATGCCTCAACAATAAGCTCACTATTCTTTTTAGAAAGCTCTGCAGTTTTTTCAGACACTATTTTTTCAAGCTCTTCATTTCTTCGTTTCCATTCACCGGGAGTTTTGCTCAATGCTTTGTCCTTGTTAACATTCATAATAAATATGTTTTCAATTTTGCTCTATTGTTCAGGGTAAAGATTTGATCCGGCTATCTTATTGGATGAACAAAAGTATTATTTCAATTATCAATTATCAATGTTTAATGTTAAATAGATGTGATGTATTCTTTTTCCTTAAATCGGAAGGAGAGTAAAATATCAATTTGACATTTGAAATTGATAATTGAAATAACATCCCGATTTGAGAAAACATTCAGAATTCTGATTAAACTTTTATTAATTAAATATATTTTGTAAAATACATGAAATAAAATAAGATCATTCTTAGTAAAGTTTTTTTCACAGTCATTTAATCACATTAACCTAAAATTAAAATGAACAGGAGACAGCAATGAAAAAAATTTACGCTCTATCTTTACTCGTTTTATTTCTTCTCGCCTCAGATCCCAAAGAAATTTTTTCGCAGCCCTATACAGTCAGGGGAAATGTAAGCAATGTCGAAACAGGCGATAAAATTCCGAATGCATTAATCACAATAACTCCCGGTACAAAGAATGCAAATTCTGATAAAAATGGTGATTATGTAATTTCTGATGTCGCTTCAGGAAATTACAAAATAATCTGTAGTTACCAGGGACTCAAAACCGAATCAAAAGATATTACTTTGAACTCCGATATGACTGTTGATTTTCGGCTTTCAACTTCTTATACAACAGAAACAATCGAAATCAACCGTGCCATAGACAGGCAATCGCCTGTAGCTTTTACGGACATAACAAAAGAACAAATCGAACAAAAAATCAGCGGACAGGATGCGCCTCTTCTGGCAAAAGGAACTCCGGGACTGTATGCGTATTCCTCAGACGGTGTCGGCAACGGGGAAGCACAATTGCTTATAAGAGGATTCAATCAGAATTATGTCCAGGTACTGATAAACGGAATTCCGACAAATGATCCGGAATCGAATTCGGTTTACTGGTCAAACTGGGGTGCGGTTTCTTCTAATGCAGGCTCGTTACAAATTCAGAGAGGAGCTGGTTCATCGTTATACGGCTCGGGGGCTTTCGGAGGGTCATTTAATATTCTTACCGATAATCCTTTAAGAAGATTTTATGGTGCGAAGCTAAACTTAGGTCATCCGCTGAATACATTGTATGGAATAAAATTAAATACAGGTTTACTAAAGAATAAAATGTCGGGTGCATTAAATATAGAAAGGAAAATTGCCCAAGGGACAAGAACCAGCGGAAGATATGAAGGAGTTAATTATTATCTTTCAGGAATGTTTTATCCGAATGCAAAACAAAGTCTTAAGCTTGTATTGAGCGGAGCTCCGCAGGAGCATGGTTATTCATTTAGCAATAACATTGTCTACTTTAAGAAATTCGGATTCACTGCTAATTCGGCGCCGTTCCTGCCGAGGAACGTAGTTGCAAGCTTTGGTCCTAATAAAACCACAGGTCAGTCAAATTATGGTTTGCTTGATGGTTCAAGGGAATTGGTAGATGACAATTTTGTGAATTTGTCAGAAAACTTTTTTCATAAGCCGCAATTAGAGCTTCACTATGACCTGCAGACCAATGCAAATTCATTTTTAAAAGGAACATTCTTTTATACACTTGGAAGAGGTGCCGGGTCAAGCATGAACAGTACGGGGACACTATTCGCGCTTAGCAATAATACAAATAATATTGGTGTGAACGGAATGAAAAGAGATACCCTGACTGTAAACTATTACGGATCTGAAGGATTTGTAACCAACGATTCCATTGCCAATGCAATTTATTTACGACAAACCGGTAACTCATCACAATCTTCTTATCAAAGGATCAGCTATTCTCTTCACAGGCAATTTGGTTTTCTGGGAAGCTATCAGACAAAATTCGGGAAGCATGTTGACTTCACAGGAGGTGCTGAATTCAGAAGCTGGAGAGCCGATCACCCGGGACATTTTGTGAACCTTTTCAGCAAGGACAGCATAACAGCGCAACAATATTCTTTTTATGATACTACAGGGCATATATCATCTACAACTTTCAGAAGAGCAACCTTCCAGGGTGACATAGATGCTCCCGAAAATAATATTGGTTCTCCGTTTGGATGGAATTTATCAAACAATGATCCGACATACAGAACACAATACAGAAATTATTTAGGAGAAACTCCGCAGTACACAGTATTTGCACAAGGTAATTTTATTTTCAACAAAGTAAACATCAATACATCTCTTCAATATGTGTGGTACAAATATGAATTAACTGAAAATATGCCGAGTGAAAGTTCTATAGGAAGACAGCTCACTACTTCAGAAATAAGCACATTAGGATTGACCAGGGAAGGACCGCAAGGTGACAAATTTTATATGCGGGGAGCAGGAACAGCAAAGTGGTATGAATTTACATTAGTAAGAAATTCAAGGTCGAGAGGATTCTTCCAGCCAAAAGCCGGAGTTAATTTTAATATAACGAATAAACTAAATGTCTTTGCAAATTTTGCACATGTGGAAAGGTTTGTTGACTTAGGTATTTATTATAACCAGGGTAATTTAAATACAGCAGCCGAAGATGAAAAATCAAATCAGTTTGAAGCAGGAATTGGATGGAATTCTAAAGATATAACTGCAAAAGTGAATGGTTATTATATGCTGTGGGATAATAAGTCATCAAGAATACAGGATATAACTAAGGCTGGTTTTCCGGGTTACGACAGAAACGGATTTATAACTCAATTAGTCGGACAATCAGAGCATAAGGGAATTGAATTTGAATCTGAATATAGTCTTGACAAGCTATTACCACTTAAAGGATTTACTTTAAAAGGTACTCTTTCATATATGGATAACAAATGGAAAGAAGTTCTTCCGGAAGTTGCAATAGATCCGACTACCGGAAAGAGACGGTCATTCAACACAGGCGCTCTAAATGCAAACGGAAATATAGATACACTATATTTTGATCAGCTCGTTGGTACACCTGTCGCAAGCGGACCGCAATTTCTTTTTTTAATAGGAGCTGGCTGGGAGCACAAGGGATTTTTTGCGGGTTTGGATTTAAATTATTATGCAAAGGATTATCTGCTCGATGGCGGAACATTCTTACCCACTGAAGCTTCACAGGTAGGAACATCCTCCAGAGGAGATGTTTATGATTTAACTTACGGTGATGTTCTGCCAAAGAGAGCAATACTTGACGGACATATTGGATATAATTTCAAATTCTTTAAGACTCTGAAAGGACTTGCATCCATTCAGGTGCTTAACATACTTGATCATGAGTATCTTGCATCTGCTGACAGGTTCGGAGTAATCCCGGGATTGTTAAGAACATTCCGATTCAATATGAGTCTTGGTTTCTAAGAATACATTTATATTCACAGACTTTAGAGCTGTTTCTTCGGGCAGATTATGCACTTAATCTGCCTGTTAGGGACTGTGATAATCTTTTCATATTTTTATGGGTTGGAATTTTGTCGGCCATCCTCCTCCAAGAAAGCATTCGATTGAACCTTTATAATTGATAATTGAAATCGCTTTTGCAAAATACAGATTGCTTTGCCTTTATTCTTGGCTTCGATGCTTCCCCGGTGAGTGCATTT
>JBBSDT010000336.1:0-3929 GCA_038240405.1 Ignavibacteria bacterium | reverse complement strand
TCACTAATTTGAGATTTGGGAGCATAATACAGTTCCTGGTTATTATCTACTGAGCTCTTCCCTGCAAAAGCATAATCACTGTTTTCATAATAGAATATAAAGGGATATTCTTCAGGCTTAATGTTTAAGGAGGGATCATTGATCCGGCTCAAAATTTCCTTGTCTGAAGAAACCGGTTTACCCAATGTATGCATCATCATTTTTGAATCCAGAAATGTATTATTATTATGGACATCCTCACCCTGTAATTTAAGATACATAAAGGCATTGTTTGAACCGGGTACCCAATCAGATGCATATGAAGCCTTGAATTCATCCGGATAAAAAGACTTTGTATCTACGTTTAGTATTTTTACTACCGGCTTTTCCTTCCCGCTTTCATTTATATCTATTAAAACTTTTTTTCCATCGTTAGATATAACTTTACTCCCTAATGTATATTTCTTTCCTGATTCGTAATTTTGAGGGTCAAATAAGAGAATATCTTCTCCGTTTATACCTTCTCTGTAATAGAATTTATTCTGTTCTTCACCCGGAAGTCTTTTTTGAAAAAAATATCTTCCCGCCCTTTCTTCTATAGAACTATATTTTACTTTTTTTACTTTGTCAAGGTCTGTCATTTCCTGTACAAGCTTATCCCGGTTGGGAATCTTATTTATTACACCATCGGTAAAATCAGCCTGGGATTTAAACCAGTCTTTGACTTCATTACTGCTCAGATCTTCGAGCCATTGATAAGGATCTGTTATGGTTTCCCCGAAATAGGTATGTGAACTGTCTACTGTTCGTGAAGGAGGATAACTCCATTGAGAGTGAGCAATTGCTCCACAAAACAGTATACCGGCAATTATAAAAATTTTATTATGGTATTTATTATATTTTTGATTTGGAACAAAATAAGCAAATTCATTTTGCAATTCTAATTATTAAGCATTCAGTAAACCTGTTAAATAAAACCAGATTTTCGTCATCTGAATTTGAATTTATAATAAATCCTTCTGCTTGGGACTAAGAATTTTCAGAAATCGCTTGACATACTCATCCATTGTTTTTGCCTTATACTGCATTATATATCTTGGATGCTCCAATGGAATTATATTTTCAAAAAACTCATATTCGGAATTAAGTTCATTTAGAAAAGAATAATTTTTCCTGTTTCCTAAACAGTAGCATACTTTTGTATCAATGCCAAAGTCAATTTGATTTTGTATTGATACCTTAATAAATTTTTTCACTTTTTGAAAAAGAACTTTATCATCATAATAATTATAATTGACTTCTTTTCCGGATTTATTAATTAAAACAAATCCCAGTGGACATACAGAATTAATATAAAATTTTGAGTAAAACATTTTACATCCTCCAAATTCATTTATTAATTTATATACAAAAACTGACGAGAGCTCATGTGTCGGAGCACCGGTAAATTCAATTTCGCATTCACCTGTTAAGCGTTTTGTGTCTGTAAAGGGAATGCCCGTAACTCCTCCTCCGAAACGTCCGGGATTAATTCCAAGTATCATCCTTCTTTTATTATTATCATTATAAAACTTATGATAGAATCTTTTGGATGCTTTGGTTGCCTGAGAATTTTCTTTAAACGGATTTAATATCCGGATTCCCTCGGGAAGTGATCCATTAAATTTTAAATCTTTGTTGAACTTAATTACTTTGTCTGCGAAGCTGATACGGATAAATTTTAAATTATAAATTTCAAATTGTAATTATCGCTCAGAGTAAGAATTACCCTTCGTATGTTTAAGGTCTGATTTTACTCACAAAATTATTCGAATTATTAAAGGTGATTATCAGATCACTCAAATCTACAAAGCCATTTCCCGTTATATCGGTATTGACATACCCGGATAAAAAAATATTAGCATCGTTAAAAACATTTAACACATCAGTCAGGTCAATTATTCCATCCTGGTTAACATCTCCGTTATAGATTGCATAAATAAGAGGGATGTTCTTTACCCGTGTCACATTATTCCCGAATGTGTGGGAGGAATCTGAATAAAAATTAAAGCTAAAAGGAATTGCAGGATTATATGCCTCACCTCCGGCTTTACTCCATGTCTCAATAGAATTTCTATGCCTGATAACAATAAAATATGTGCCCGATGGAGCATTCGTAAAAAGAAAATTCCCTGAGAAGCTAACCGGGTCAATTAAAGCCTTCGATGAATCTGCAATACTATATGGTGAAAAAACATTTCTTAAATAAGCTTTTAAAGTATCAGCTGAATTCATTGTGTTTAAATCAGAATTATAAAATCCCTGAATGACGGCTTTTATCTGAATAGGAGAAACAGCATTTATGAAATGAGATAGCATGCGAACATAAGCTGCCTGAGTATAAATACCAGCTTCGGTAATTGTCCATGAATCCTGAGGCCAGTTGGTGTTCCAGTCTTTGTATGATTTCTGAATCGGCTGACCAAGCGGAGGTGTAACAAGAGTAGGGTTGCAAAGTGAATTGTACATAGAGCACCCTGAAGGACAGCATCCATCCAGAGCGTAAGTTGGATTAGGACCGCCCGGAACATATCCGGGAGCAGGACCGTAAGTGGATGTTCCAACCCTGTCCCATAACGAACTGCCATCAGCGAACCAAGAGTGATAAAATTCGTTGATAGAATTTTCCGCTCCAAAGCTTCCCATATTACTCAGATAACAAAATGCCGTAGGGTTTACTCCATGAAAATAGTTGACGAACCCTAAAGCCGCCTGGAGATAATTCGAATTATTAATCGAATCAAGATTATACACAAGCATATTTGTAAACATAATTCCCTGACGGCTTTTTGTTGTATTGCTTCCCCAGGTATAATTATTGTCCGAAAGATATGCGCGGTATGCATCTGTTTTGTTAAGGTAAGCAGGAAGGTTATCAGAGTTATTCGTCTTCAATGAATTTTTGTATGCATTCTTAATTGCTGTAGCAACTGATGTTGCCGCTCCTGGAAGTGAAGAATAGTAAAGCATCATATCCTGCTGTCCGTTCTCGAAAGGATATGCATAACCCCAAAGCACAAGATGCATTTGAGAATAATTATTCTCAAAGAAAGTCTTGTAAGTCGCGCTGCCGGTGAGTGCAAACAAAAAAGATGAGGCTGCCATGTGTCTGACCAGTGTTTCATAAGCGCTTACCTCCTGTTCACCTGCACCGATGTTTCCGGAATTATAAAATGTTATTCCGGGATTAGCCGAAGCCCAGTTCCATGCATTAATCGCCGCGGTCTGCAAAGTCGCTGAATAAGAAGTTTGTCCGATACTGCTAAATTGAATTGCGGCAAGTGCAAATATAGCTGACGCAGTGAAGGTTGCAGAAGTCGTAGCCGGTCCATAAAGCCTTTGATTAAGATCTGAGGATGGAGGGCTGCCGGAGCCGAAATTTGTAACTCCGACAATACTCAGCACTGACCCGTTTGCATTCTGCATTTTCAATAGCCAGTCGATTTCATATTTGGCTTCATCAAGAATGTCAGGGATACCGTTGCCTGATTCCGGGATATTAAAATTGTCAGTCCATATTGACGGGTTCTCCTTATATGCAAGCAGCAGGTCTATCATTGTTTCAAATGTAAAGTTAACATATTTATTATAGTCACCGGCATCGTGCCATCCGCCTGAAAGATTTTTTGAGGTCGAAACATTATTGTTGTTATACAACCGGCAGTCTAAGTCCTGAAGGCTTCCTGTATGGCATGCTGCATCTGTCCAGCCTGTCTGGGCATACGGAGCTGACTTGGGATATCCGCATCTCTGGTAATAAAATACTCTCATGGCTTGCTTTAATGTGGTCAGATAAACATTGTCATTAATATCAAATTGGTATGAGCCTACGTTTTTGGTTACATCAAAAACATAATAAGTACCTGCTGTAGTCACGCTCGAAAAATCGAACCACCAAATCTTGTCACCAC
>JBBSDT010000335.1:0-3931 GCA_038240405.1 Ignavibacteria bacterium | reverse complement strand
CCCTTGTTAATATTCAATAATACTTCATTAGCTTTTGAATGTTTTATAATGTTGTTTATGCATTCCTGAATAATTCTATACAGGCTTATTTCAATTTCAGGCGCCAATATCTTATCAATGTCATCAATATTGGAAATGAAGCTGATGTCAGTCGATTTTGCAGTACGGTCAAGGATTGACTTCATGGCTTTTGAGATGCCCAGACGTTCAATCTGGTATGGATGGAGGGTATAGGAAATTTCCCTGATGTCTTTTGTCACTTCGGAAATAATTCCAGATACTTCATTTATGCTATTTAGAAGATATTTATTGTCTTCTGGCCTTCTCAGACTTAGAAGAAGCTTGTTCTTTGTAATTAACAAATCATTGCCAATACTGTCATGCAGCTCTGCTCCAATTCTTTTTCTGTCATTCTCCTGAACATCAATCAGTCTTTTTGTGAATTCTTCCTGTGCATTTTTTTCAATGATAACTTTATTCAATTTATTTTGATAATATCTTCCGGCCGTGCCTGCAATAGCCAGGGCTCCCAGAGTTCTGAACCACCAGGTTTGCCAAAAGGGTGGTGTAATAGTTAGTTTTATTTCGCAGCCGGTTTCATTCCAGATATAATCATTGTTTGAAGCTTTAACACGGAAAATGTATTCGTCTGCATTAAGATTTGTATAAGTTGCAAACCTTCTTGAACCTGAGTAAACCCACTCCTTGTCAAATCCTTCCAACATATATGCATATTGATTTTTTCCAGGAATGTTAAAGTCGAGTGAGGCAAACTCAAATGAAAAAACACTATCTTTATAAGAAAGGGTAATTTCTTTTTCAAGTGTTATCGATTTCTTTAGAGGTGAATCTTTGACATCTACAGGCATGGATTTATTAAATATCTGAAAATCCGTTATTATAACCGGAGGAATAAATAAGTTATCCTTCAAATCTTCCGGAATAAATAGATTAAATCCATTTATTCCTCCAAACGCAAGTTCACCGCTTTTCAGCTTCAGATGCGCCCATGGATTAAATTCATTGCTCTGAAATCCGTCCTGAACATCATAATTCCTGAAAGTCTCGTCAATAGGATTAAATTTGGATAATCCCTTGTTTGTGCTTATCCATAAATAACCAAATCTGTCTTCAAGAATTCCAACAACACAATCATTTGGCAGACCATTTCTCACATTGTATCTTTTAAATTTCCCCATTTCCGGATCAAACCTGCTCATACCACTGTTCATGGTTCCAATCCAAAGAATTTCTGAACTATCTTTGAAAACAGTAATTACAGTGTTCTCATTTAGGCTTTCCAGGTTGCCTGGTTCTTTTTTATAATGACAAAATTTTTCTGTTTTCTTATCAAATTTATTAAGCCCCCCGTTGTCAGTTCCAATCCACAAAAAATCTCTATTGTCAGTTAGTATTGTTCTTATCCTGTTTGAACTTATACTGTCCTCATCCTTTTCATCATGAACATAATGAGTAAACTCTTCTTCTATTATATCAAATTTGTTTAAACCCTTTCCTGCGGTTCCTATCCATAAGATAGAAGATTTATCCTTCTCCAGAGAAAATATTGTATCAGTCCCTAATGAATTACAGTTCGCAGGATTATTTTTGTAATGGTGAAATTTGTTTTTTATCGGGTCGAATTTATTTAGTCCTCCTCCCGAAGTAGCGATCCAAATATTTTTATAATCATCTTCTACAATTGCAGTGATTGTATCATTGCTCAGACTGTCAGGATCTAGAGGATCATTTTTATAATGGACAAACGTATTTTTTTCCCTGTCGAATTTATTCAAACCGCAATCACGTGTCCCTATCCATAAATTATTTTCACTATCTTCACAAAAACAATATACCTTATTACTATTCAGACTATTGGGATTTCCAGGCTCGCAAAAAAAATGCTTTATTTTTTTTGAATTTCTGTTAAACTTATTCAGACCGCCTCCGAAAGTCCCCACCCATACTATTCCGGATCGGTCTTCATATATGGATGCAACCGAATTGTTGCTTATACTTAAAGCATTATCTTTTTCATTCTTATATGATATAAAGACTCCGGTATCCGGCTTGAATAAATTTATTCCTCCTTCCCTTGTTCCAATCCAGAGATCTCCTGAACTGTCCTCAATAATTTGTGAAATTAAATCGTTACTAAGACTTTTTGGATTGAGATAATTGTTGGTATAATGATTTATGAATTTTTCATCTTTGAATAAATATATTCCGTCGTTTGTTCCAATAAGCAGTGAGCCATTCTGGTCCTCAAATATTGAGCTTATTCTACCGGACTCTGTTTTACGTTCTACCGTATCATTATTTGGATTAGCAAACCGGGTAAAATCCCCAGAATTTATATTAAATAAATTCAATCCTCCCCCCCATGTTCCCACCCAGAGGTTAGCTTTTTTATCCTCGAATATTGCAGTAACCAGATCATAACTCAGACTGTTCAAATTAACCGAACTAGTATTGAAATAATTTAAAATGTTTTCATTATAATCATACCTCACCAGCCCTCCCCCATATGTTCCTATCCAGAGTATATTATCTTTGTCTTGGTACAGAGCCCTGATCTGATAACTTGAAATACCATTTAAGATATTCAATACATTTTTATGATTTTCAAAGCAGTCCTTTTCCCTGTCATATCTGTTCAACCCTAATTGGGTTCCAATCCATAAATTATTATTTTTATCCTCATAAATACTTCGAATGTAGTTATTGCTTATGCTGATGGGATTATCAGGCTCATTTTTGTAAACAGTGAATTTGTAGCCGTCATATTTATTCAATCCGTCCTGTGTACCAAACCACATAAATCCCAAATAATCCTGAAGAATACATTCCACAACACTTTGTGAAAGTCCTTCCTCTATCGAAATTTTTTCAAATTTTATATTATCTGCTTGAACCAAAAATCAAATGATTTTGAATTTTATGGGGATAACTGAGTATTATAATTTGAATCAAAATAGTTTTAACATTTCACAAGTTCAACTTGAAAATATGTTGGAAAATAAAGTTCGCCCGCCATCATGCTACAAAAAATTCCGGGTTAGAATAAATTGCAATCTTTCTCTGCGAGATGTCCTTGCCCTTTCGAAACATGGAATGTCTCTTGCAGCATTTCAATTTGGTTGAATGGTGGAATTCTTTTACCGCAGATAGGATTTGTTTTCGAGCGCAAATTTAAGCAGGCTGTGAGAGCCTTTGAGTTCCAGCTTATTGCTTATGTTTGTTCTATGATTTTCTATAGTCTTAAAGCTGGAATTAAGTAAGTAAGAAATTTCCTTTGAAGTTTTTCCTTCGGAAACAAACTTTAAAATTATTAATTCAGTTTTAGTCAATACACTAAGCGAAGGTCCTTTGCGCTCGAATTTTTTGGCTCGTTCTTTCCTGCTTATAAGAAAATTTGAAACTGCCGGGCTGATGTAATAATTTCCTGCATATACTTTATTTATGCATTCGATAATATCACTAATCGCACTGTCCTTCAATACATAACCGCTGATTCCCAACTCCATCGCTTCATCATAAATATCTTCATCTGCATATACAGTCAAAAAAATTACTTTAAGCTTTTGCCCTTTCAACTCTCTCAGGACTTCAAGTCCAGTTTTTTGCGGCATATCTATATCAAGCAATATAATATCCGGTTTCAATTCTTCAATAAGTTCAAGAGCCTTTTGGCCGTTGTCTGCTTCAGCAAGTATATCAATATTCTTATCTTCCTCTATGATTTGCCTTAAACCCCCTCTGAATATAGGGTGATCATCTGCGATTATAATTCTTATTCTATTTTTATTATTCAACTTATTTCTCTTATTTAAAAAGGAATAACAATTTCTATAATTGTTCCTTTGCCAGGCTCTGAGTCAATATTTAGTGTCCCGTTGTAAAGTTTAATCCTTTCCGAAATACTTCTCAT
>JBBSDT010000334.1:0-3969 GCA_038240405.1 Ignavibacteria bacterium | reverse complement strand
TTCACTTCACTATTTTTAAAAACTTTCTTTTTCCAACTTTGAAAACCATACCATCTCGTATCTCCGTAACCAAATTGACATCTGTAACTCTTTTTCCGTCTATATTAACGGCTCCCTGTTCAATAAGTTTACGGGCGTTTGTTTTGGACTCAGTTAATTTAGTTGTTGTTAACAAATCAACTATCTTCATGGAGTTCTCAGTAATTGTAATTTCCGGAATATCATCAGGAACTTCTTTTTTGATAAAAACTTTATCAAACTCTTCCACAGTTTTTGCGGCAGTATCTTCATCATAATAAATTCTGACAAGTTCAAATCCCAATTTTCTTTTTAGATCCCGTGGATTCACTTCCCCGCTTTCAAGGCTTTGCTTAATTTGCTTAAGATCGCTGCTCTTAAACCTTGTACAAAGAACAAAATATTTATAAATTAAAGTATCCGGAATGCTCATCGTTTTGCCGAAAATATTTTTTGGCTCATCTGTAATTCCGATTGCGTTATCTAATGACTTGCTCATTTTTTCAAAGCCGTCAGTTCCTTCAAGGAGAGGCATCGTAATTACCACCTGCTGCTCACTTCCAAATCTTTTTTGAATGTCTCTCCCAACAAGATTATTAAACTTCTGATCTGTTCCTCCAAGCTCCACGTCAGCGTTTATTTCATATGAATCATAACCCTGCATTACCGGATATAATAATTCATGAAGTGATATTTCCGTTTGTTCTTTAAGCCTGTTTGTAAAATCGTCTCTTTCCAGTATTCTCTGTACAGTAAACTTACTCAAGATATTTATTAAATCCTTAAGCTGTAGCTTGCTGAGCCATTGAGAATTATAAACAACGCTGGCTTTTTGTATGTCCAGAATTTTGCCTGCCTGGTTAAAATATGATTCTCCGAAGCTTTTTGTTTCTTCAAATGTCAGCTGGGGCCGGGTTTTTTTCTTTCCCGAAGGATCTCCGATCATTGCCGTATAATCTCCTACGATCAATATTGCGTTATGTCCCAAATCCTGAAATTGCCGTAGTTTGTTTAATACTACTGAGTGGCCAATATGAAGGTCTGAGGTGGATGGATCACATCCCAATTTTATGTTTAAAGGCTTATTTTCCTTTATTGACCTTTCAAGTTTTTTTATAAGCTCATCTTCCGGAATAATCTCAACTGTTCCTTCTCTAATAAGATCAATTTGTTCGTTTAACGGTACATGCATTATATTCTGCTTAATTTCCTCTCAACTTCTCTCTTTTTGATTGATTCTCTTTTATCATATAATTTCTTTCCTTTTGCAATTCCAACTTCGACCTTAACAAGAGAGCCTTTGAAATATATTTTTAACGGAACCATTGTAAGTCCTTTTTCCTGAAGCTGCTGTTTTATTTTTCTGATTTCCCGTTTGTTTAGAAGTAACTTCCTGTCACGTACCGGGTTATGATTATTTATATTTCCGAATTTATATTCATTGATATGCGAGTTAATAATCCAGGCTTCATTGTTGATAATTCTTCCATATGCTTCCTGCAGATTGACTTTTGCTTCGCGTAATGATTTTACTTCAGTTCCTGTGATCACAATCCCGGCTTCATATCTGTTTAAAATCTCGTATTCGAAATTAGCTTTACGGTTAGTAGCAATTATTTTAATTTTGTCTGTATCACTCATTAAAGTAGTCGCAAATTAGATTTAAATAAAAATAAAATCAATTTATTAACAATGAAAGTTATCCAGATTCCTCTTAACCCCTTTACTATGAACTGCTATATTTATTATAATGATCTTTCCGAAAAAGAATTTAAGGAAGGAATTATCATTGATCCCGCAGTTTTTACAAGCTCAGAAGAAAATCAATTAAAGGAAATTACCGATAGCAATAAAATCAAAATTAAATTTATTATTAATACACATGCTCATTTGGACCATATCCTGGGAAACATGTTTGCAAAAAATTATTTCAAAGTTCCTGTATTAATGCACCCTGCGGATTTGCTTTTGTTAGAAAATGCAAACATTCAGGGACGTTTATATGGTGTTGAGTTTCCTTCCCCGCCTCCTGTCGATGAATTTATTACTGAAGATAAGATTATAAAAATAGATGGAGCCGAATTAAAAGTTCTGCATACGCCCGGTCATTCACCCGGAAGCATATGCTTAATTGATGCTAAAAATAAAAATGTATTTTGCGGTGATCTGATATTCAAAAATTCTATCGGGAGAACTGACCTGCCTGATGGAGATTTCAACATACTGATAGATTCAATTAAAAGTAAACTATTTAAAGAATGTAATGATAATTATAATCTTTATCCGGGTCATATGGAAATAACAAATATATCTGCGGAAAAAAAATTTAACCCCTTTCTCCAATAGTCAGGAGTTGTTATACAAAATTATCTGCTTACAGAAATATGTCGGAAAATTTTATTATTTACCGGATGAATTAAAAGTAAAGGGAAAAGTTTCCCGCCAACTTCTTAACTTCGCTTTCAACGTTAGAATTAAAATTACTATTGGGAATGATAAACCTTAAAAGATATGTATAGTTGTCTCCATCTGTTATCTTAGTCCTGTAATAATAAATTATTTCGGTAAACTCACTATCCTTATATAATGCGCTTTTGCCGTCATAGTTTCCCAGATCAAAATCAGAATATTCCCCTTCTTTTTTTGGAATGTTCAGAGTTAAATCCTTTTCCAGAGTATAAATAAAATCATTTAAATTTTTAACCTCATTGAGCTTAAAGGAAAGAAGCATTATCGCTAATTTACCATCCTTTCTGTCAAATGAATATGATATGGCATCTTTTTTTGCGGTTTCTTCCACCTTTCTTTGCGTCCAGTCCGGGGGCAATGAAAACTTAAATTTATAACTTGCATCGTTAATGTCTAATGCATTTTGACCAAAAGATAATGAACTTAGAAAAAAAAATATTACTACAACAACTCTGATTATGATGATTTTCATTTATTATTTACTTTTGATTATTGTCGCAGATGCCTGCTAGGGAATTTGCTTTTTAATTTCCTGATATTGTTCAACAAATAATCCCTGAGTTCGATCCGGCCTGGGGTTCATTTTATTGAGTTTTGAATTAACATTATCAATTCTGTCCTGGGGTAATGGATGGGTAGCCAGCAACCTGTCAAGCGAGCCAGGAGTTTCTCCTTTTACTCTTTGCTCCTCTCTGATTTTTTCAAAAAAGTATGAAATTGCTCCGGGGTAATATTTGCTTCCGGTAAGATATTTAATGGAATAATCATCTGCTTCTTGTTCATCTGCCCGGCTATTTGCTAAAAATCCCAAACCTACAAAAAGATTTGCTGCAATTTCTCCAAGCATACTGGGATTATTTCCAAGCACCAGGCTTGTGATTATGCTCACACCATAATAAGCAGAGAGCCGCTGGGTCATGTGTCTTCTTTCTGCATGAGCTATCTCGTGCGCCATAACGCCGGCTAGTGTAGCTTCATTATCCAGGAATTTCATTAGCCCTGTATACACGAAAATGTGTCCTCCTGAAACTGAAAATGCATTTACGGTACTATCGTCATTGACTACATTAAACTCGTATTGAAAAACATTTTTATATTGTATGGCAGGAGAGGTCTGTAAAATATATTTACCCAAACCTGAAACGTAATCCTTTACTTCCTGATGTCCGACTAATATAGGAAATTGTTTTTGATCTGCCTTAATTTGCTGATCTATTTCTTTTCCCATGCTTATATCGTCCTGTATTGAAAAAATGTCAGCGCCACAGCTGCTTAAAATGGAAAGAGATAATAAAGAAGACGATAGAAAGAATAGTATTAAAAGGGGATATAGTTTTTTCTTTTGAATAATAAATGTTTTCATTTTCTCTTTATAATTTAATACATAAAATATGAGGATTTTGTTCCCCTAAAGCAAGTTTATTTACCCTGAAATTCAGGGGCTCTTTTTTCCAAAAATGCCTTTATACCTTCTTTAAAATC
>JBBSDT010000333.1:0-3983 GCA_038240405.1 Ignavibacteria bacterium | reverse complement strand
TTCAAAGTTCAGGAAATATTTATGCTACGGGTATTCACTTTGCCCGCAGCACGGATTACGGAATAAGCTGGTCAACATTTCCTTCAGCCGATAATGTATTTGACGGAGGTACGGATTTTCTCGATAATAATAATAATTACGGATGGACAGGAGGAGGCCAGATTTCAAGTCCGGTTTCCGGATGGGTGCACAGAACCACTGATGGCGGAACTTCCTGGAGCGGCAGGTTAAATACTTTCGATTACCCGATCCGTGCAGTAAAATTCTTTAGTAACAATTTCGGAATTGTATGCGGAGGAAATGTCTATTCAGAAGCCGGAGGGATTTATTCAACAATAGACGGAGGATTGAACTGGCATCTGGATGTTAATACTCTGGCAGAGATGTTTTCGATCACTAGTGTAAATGTTGGACCGGATTCTACTGAGCTATGGTGTGTCGGCTCTACGGGGGGTTCAACAGGTTTTAATGGCAAGGCTTATAAAACAAGAATAGGTTCAGCGCCATTGTCAGTCAAAAATACAGTTCAAGATATTCCTGATAATTATTCACTTTCCCAGAATTTTCCAAATCCATTCAATCCCCGGACAATTATCAATTACCAATTACCCGTGTTCAATTTTGTTTCACTAAAAATTTTCGATGCTCTTGGTAAAGAAGTTATAACGCTTGTTAATGAAAAACAAAACGCAGGAACTTATTCAATTGAATTTGATGCAGGCAATTTTTCCAGCGGGATTTATTTTTATAAACTGGAAACGACAGATTTCAAAAAAACAAAAAAGATGCTTTTGATAAAATAAAATATAGTACGGCGAACTACATACCCATAATATCTTTTGCCGCATCTTCGCCTGTATCCACCGCACCCTGCATAAATCCCTGCCATGCATCTGATATATGCTCGCCTGCGAAATAAATATTACCAAGCTTTTCCTGCAATGCCGGCATCACCCATGCCTGACCTTTGCCGTAAATCGCATATGCTCCCCGGGTATATTCATCCATGCCCCAGTAATAATTTACATTTTTATCAATCAGATTACTTACATCCCCAAATCCTGTCATTAGTGAACCGGCAATAGTTTTTTTCATTTCTGCCTGGTTGAGACGGGATAATATGTCAGCCTTATCCCCAACTGAATAAGATACCAATACACCTTTGGAAGAGGGTTGATTTTTGGTTCCGTGATAAAAGTAATGAGCGAACGTGTCGGTTAAAACGCTGAATGCATTCTCTTTCCAGAATCTTTTATTAAAGACAGTAGCGGATTTATTTATCCTCCCATATTGAAGAGCATTAATTGCATCTGTTTTATTTTTTGGAAGCAGTGGGTTCCAGTCTATTTTGCTCATTGAAAAAGTAGGCAATGTGCAAATCAGCTTATCACATTCAAAGCTTTCTCCGTTAGAGCAATGAATTTTTATATTTGAATTATAATTTATCGAATCAACCCTGTGATTTAATTTAATTTTATCCCAGCCAATCTTATCGGCAATTGCTTTTGCAATAAGATTATTTCCTCCCTTTACTTTCTTATCAAGCTCATCATTATCATTTGATTTTGCATATTCATCAAGAGCTGCATATGCCGAGACTACTCTTATAGATTCACCAAAATCAGTGCTATTGGCATACTCCATAATGTCCAGGTCTCTTTGAGGAATATCATTATTCATTAAGAATCTCCACCAATCCATTTTGTCAAGAATCTCTTTATCGGCATCTGTATACTTTGCATAATCTTCTAATATTTTTTTATACTTCACTTTCCATTCAAGGTGAATAATACCAATCGGGTAAATACGGATCATCATCCGGTGTATAAAACTTATTATCATAAATTAACCGGTCGTGAAAACGGTTGTCAGATAATTCGAGGTTTAATTCTTTGCACAATGCCTGCAATCTCAAATGGGAATCCCCTATCCATTCACCTCCGAGTTCAATAATAAGGTTTTCCTTTTCATCTATCACATATGAATAAACCCTTCCGCTGATCCTGTTTCTTGCTTCAAGTATCTCAACTTCAAAGCCATGTTCAAATAAAATCTTTGCAGCAGCCAATCCGGAAAGCCCCGCACCCAGAATTATTACTTTAGGTTTTTTTATGAAGTTTAATGCGAATGCTTTATTTGACAGCATTGCCCCTGCAGCTAATAAAGTTGACTGTTTGATGAATTCACGTCTTGTGGGCATAATTTAAGTTAATTTTTAGATATACTTATTTTGAATCCAGCGGAAATTACTGAAGTAGCCCAAGGAATTCAAGGAGAGAAAGTACTTTAATACAAAATCAGGTTATTAGATAAATTTATTGAAAATTCTCCGGCTTACTTTTAGGCTGTGTATATTTTTCTTCGGAAATTTGTTTTCTATATTTTTCAGCATATTTTACTCACGCTCCAGTATATTTTCCTCAATCACCAGCATAATAAGCTCACGCTCCAGCATATTTTCCTCAATCACCAGCATAATAAGCTCACGCTCCAGCATATTTTCTTCAATCACCAGCATAATAGGCTCACGCTCCAGCATATTTTCCTCAATCACCAGCATAATAGGCTCACGCTCCAGCCTATTCTCCTCAATCACCAGCATAATAAGCTAACGCTCCAGCATATTTTCTTCAATTTTGCAAACGGTCTTAAAAAAAGACAGAAAATTTATTTTTGATTTGAATTTTTAACGAAGGTGTTCTTCTATGGCGGGATGTTTTTATAAATCTCGGGTTTAAGGAAACAAAAAAGTCCAGACACAAATAGTCCGGACTTTATTTTTTTGTGAGACCGGGTGGTATCGAACCACCGACCCTTTGCTTAAAAGGCAAATGCTCTACCCCTGAGCTACGGTCCCTAAAAAACTTTATTTTTTGTCTGCCAGTTTTATTCTGTTGATCGCGCGCTGTAAAGCAATCTTTGCTGCTTCTTTATCCTGGACTTCTGCATCCATCATCTTCAAAATCTGCTCTGCACGGGATTTTGAAAGATTAGCCCGGCTAATATCAATTTCTTCTCTTGTTTCAACAGATTCGGCAAGTATGACAGCTTTATTTTTCTTTACTTCAAAAATCCCCCCGCCGGTTGCATATTCCATAATTTCGGTATCTTTTCGGATCTTTATAAATCCTATTTCAAAAGTAGAAACAAGCGGTGCATGATTTTTCAATACCTGGAAACTGCCTAAGGTACCCGGTACGGTAACTGATGTTACTTCGCCCTGAAAAACTGTTTTTACAGGACTAACGATTTCCAGTTCAAAGCTTTTATCCAAGACGGCTCAATTTTTATTCTGATAATTTTTTTGCTTTCTCAACTGCCTCTTCTATAGTTCCGACAAGATAAAAGGCATTTTCGGGAAGATCATCATATTCACCGTTAATAATTCCTTTAAATCCTTTTATTGTATCTTCAAGCTTAACATATTTTCCCGGCAGGTTAGTAAACTGCTGGGCCACAAAGAACGGTTGTGAAAGAAACTTCTGTATCTTCCTTGCTCTTGCAACAGTCAGCTTATCTTCATCGGATAATTCATCAATACCGAGTATATTAATTATGTCCTGTAAATCTTTATATGTCTGCAGAATTTTCTTTACTCCCTGCGCAACATCATAATGATCCTGACCTACAATTAAAGGATCTAAAATTCTGGATGTAGATGTCAGAGGATCAACTGCCGGATAAATACCCAGCTCCGAAATTTTTCTTGAAAGTTCTGTCGTAGCATCAAGGTGCGCGAATGTCGTTGCCGGAGCAGGATCAGTGTAATCATCTGCCGGAACATATATCGCCTGAATGGAAGTAATAGATCCTGTTTTGGTGGATGTAATTCTTTCCTGTAACGCACCCATCTCTGATGCAAGAGTCGGCTGATATCCTACTGCCGACGGCATTCTTCCCAGCAATGCCGACACTTCCGATCCTGCCTGTGTAAATCTGAAAATGTTATCTATAAATAATAAAACATCTTTTCCCTGATCTCT
>JBBSDT010000332.1:0-3986 GCA_038240405.1 Ignavibacteria bacterium | reverse complement strand
TAAACTCCGGAGATGTTGGTTACTTAATTGCCGGTATTAAAGATGTAAATGATTCAAAAGTGGGCGATACGGTCTTTAAGTCAGACCAGCCTATTACGGAACCTCTACCGGGATATAAAGAAGTAAAATCTATGGTATTCAGCGGAATTTATCCTTCTGCGACTGATGACTTTGAAACCTTAAGAGATTCTCTTGCAAAGCTTAAGCTTAACGATGCGGCTTTGACCTTTGAGCCTGAAACATCCGTAGCCCTGGGCTTCGGATTCCGATGCGGATTTCTCGGAATGCTTCATATGGAAATTGTCCAGGAAAGACTGGAAAGAGAATATAATATAAATATTATCACCACGGTTCCGAATGTTGAATACAGAGTCTGCAAGACAAACGGAGATATTATTTTAGTTGATAATCCATCATTGATGCCGGATGCTGTAAAAATCGATTATGTTGAAGAGCCTTATATAAATGCGAATATCATAACACCTGTTGAATTTATTGGCAACTTAATGAAGCTTGCAAATGAGAGGCGCGGAATTTTTCTTGCCACCAATTATGTTGATGCAAAAAGAGTGGATCTGCACTTTGAGTTCCCTCTTAGTGAAATTGTATATGACTTTTATGATAAGTTAAAATCCTTTTCAAAAGGCTATGCGTCTTTTGATTACGAATTTAAAGATTTTAAAAAATCCGACCTCGTTAAGCTTGACATCCTTCTCAACGGCGAACCTGTAGATGCCCTTTCTACAATAGTTCATAGAGACAAGGCATTTGAATGGGGAAAGAAACTTTGTACCAAACTAAGAAAGCTGATACCCCGCCAGATGTTTGAAGTGGCGATACAGGCTGCTATTGGCGCAAAAATAGTCGCAAGAGAAACAATCAGCGCTATGCGAAAAAATGTAATAGCAAAATGTTATGGCGGTGATATATCACGTAAAAGAAAATTACTGGAAAAACAAAAGGAAGGGAAAAGACGTATGAAGCAGATAGGTTCTGTAGAAATTCCCCAGGAAGCATTTCATGCAGTCTTATCACTGGATTAAAAATTTACAAGTTTTTCGTTCAGAAATAGTATAAAAAGATTATAATTAATATCTAATCATTCATTTATAGTTTAATAAAATTTTGGATAAATATAATAACAGGAAATCTGAAGCTGCATTAAAGACAAAAACTTTCAGCACGAATGCAAAGAGCAAGGACGAAAAGATAAAGAAGTCAAAATCCCGGGAATTCATTGATGCACTTATTTATGCCGGTGTTGTAGCATTTATAATAAAAATATTACTTTTCGAAGCATTTAGAATTCCTACCGGATCAATGGAAAAAACTTTGCTTGTAGGAGATTTTCTTTTGGTTACAAAATTTACATACGGCGCTACAAGTCCCAGAAATATTCCTTTTACCGATATCAGAATTCCTTATTTTAAACTTCCCGGATTTAAGGATCCCAAGAAAGGTGATATAATAGTTTTTGATTTTCCGGGAGACAGGGATGAATTGGAATCAAAGGAAGTTGTAAATTATATTAAAAGGTGCGTTGCAACTCCCGGAGACACTGTTCAGGTCAAAGATAAAAAATTATTTGTAAACGGCCAGATATTTCCAAATCCGCCTAACTCGATGTTTGATAACGTAAAACGACCGCAGAATTTTGTCAATCCCAGAATGTTTCCAAAAGGAGCTAACTGGAATGAGGATTGGTACGGACCCATCCGCGTTCCCAAAAAAGGCGATAAAATAAAAATTGACTCTTCGAATTATGACGGATGGAAAATGTTTGTTATGAAGGAAGGACATTCAATTAAGATGACTTCCGAAAGAAAAGTCTTTGTCGATGATAAGGAACTTCCAGACGGAGAATATACGGTTGACCGGGATTATCTATTTATGATGGGAGATAACAGAAATAATTCCCTTGACAGCCGTTTTTGGGGATTTATGCCGGTACAGAATATTGTTGGCGAAGCATTTATGATTTATTGGTCATGGGATCCCAGCATTTCATTCTTCCATTTTTTTGACTTAGTGGGTTCTACGAGATGGGAAAGAATTGGCACAATGATAAAGTAAATCTCTAAATTATAAATAGTGAGTTCTTTTTGGCCAGTCGTACTTGCAATCTTTAGAAGCCGGGCTTAAAAAGAAATTTTTAAGGAAAACAAGAAACAGAACACAAGAATAAAGAATCGGGATACGAGAATAAAGAATTGGGACACGAGAATAAAGAAACAAACATGGGTAAAATCTTTCGGTACAAGACAACTTAGCGAATTTACAAAAGAATAAAGAAACAAAACCCGCGAACAAAGTCCCGGAACAGAAGAGAAAAATCAATTTTACGAAGAGAAATCTCTCAAAACTAAACCGCAAAATATTTTTTAAAGACCGCGAAGAGATCAACAGAAGTGCGAAACACCTAAAATCAAAAGCGAACAGTTGAAACACAAAAGCAAACAGTCAAAACAGGAGTGCGGAATACCTAAAATCAAAATCGAACACTTCAAAATTAAAATCTAAAAGCTGTTTTGCAATCGCGAACCCTGAAACAAAATGCGAACTACCTAAAATTAAAATCTAACAACTGAAAATCCATCGCGAATTCCTGAAAATTGACAGAATATTTAGAAAAATTTACCGGAAATCACCCATTTTAAAATTCAGGGAGTTTTTGCAGAACTTGCAGGTGCAATGTCTGTAATTTCCGAGAGCTTTTGGCCGGATAAAATCAGAAATCTATAATCAGGTAATCAAGGTTCAGACAATTTTTGAACCATGATTAAAGGATTAAAGGATTGCATGATTTCTTTCCAAGATTCCAACTCCCCCTTTTTTTTGGAAAAGAAGAAGATAGACATTCGATTAATTCTTATTCAACAAACTCAAGAAAGCCTATAATCAAGTGAAACAAGGTCTCCTTACCTTCCCAAAGAATATCGCTTTGAATTCAAGAATAAAAAATATTATTTTGTGACAATAACTATTCAATAATAAAAACTAATCCACCCCCATGAAAAATAAAAAATTTATTGTTATTTATTTACTTCTGAGCACCACCCTGATTCTTTTTTCAAAATGTTCTGATATTGGCAAGAATAAAGATACCTCGCAAAAGCCAAATTTTGGAGGCTTTGACAGCCAGATAAAATGGGGTGAACATCTAGCTACTGTTGGCGGTTGCGGAGATTGCCATACTCCAAAAAAAATGACACCCAAAGGTCCGGAGCCTGACAATTCCCTGATGTTTTCCGGCCACCCTGCACAAATGCCGCCTCCGGATATTGATCGCAAGGAAATTGAAAAAAAAGGATTGGCCGTCACTCAAACTCTTACGGCGTGGGTTGGACCCTGGGGAATCTCATATGCCGCAAACCTGACTCCGGATGCTACAGGGATCGGCGGATGGACAGAGAGCAGCTTTATCACTGCCCTGAGAGAGGGAAAATACAAGGGTCTTCCTTCGGGACGAGCTCTCCTACCGCCTATGCCCTGGGAATTTTTCAAAAGCATGTCTGATGATGAAATAAAAGCAATGTTTGCTTATTTTAAATCTGTGAAGCCAATAAATAATTTGGTGCCGCAGGCAGCGCCACCATTATCCGCTGGCCAAAAGTAATCAATTAAATTGTCTGAATTGTAAATTGACACGGTATTCTGATATGTAATTAATATAACTTAGGTGGCTTCAATTTAAATTTTCACATTTATAATTTTCTTCTTATGCCGTGTCTGGTATATACATCCATATCCCCTTTTGCGCAAAAAGATGTAATTATTGTGATTTCTATTTAATTACAAATTTTAATGTATTAGATAAATTCCTTACCAATTTAAAAAAAGAAATTTCCATATACTCTGAACTTTTCACTGCAAAATCATTTGACACAATTTTTTTCGGCGGTGGGACACCTTCTGTTTTGTCTGCTTCACAAATTCAGGATATTTTAGAGCACATTTACAAAAACTTTAAGATAGAAAGTCATCCT
>JBBSDT010000331.1:0-4004 GCA_038240405.1 Ignavibacteria bacterium | reverse complement strand
TTTTTTACTCATAATTTTTTACCGTTTTATACTTTTTACTACGGTAACATTAATTATGAGGCAACGACCTGTTTCTTATAACCTCAGGGTAAGATTAATTATGAGGCAATGCGATGAGGCAATGCGTGTGCTCATCGGTTGTTTTCCTGTATTGACTTTGCAAAGCAATTTGAGTAAATTGAAGTTTTCCCAAAAATCGTACTTCTCACATATAATTATAGCATTAACAGAAATTTTAAGAATATAGCCAGATGGCATTAAGAAAGCTAAAACCGACCACTCCAGCGACAAGATATTATTCCATTTCCTCCTTTGAAGAAATAACCAAATCAAAGCCGGAAAAGTCCTTATTAGCTCCTTTAAAGAAATCAGGCGGAAGAAATAATTTAGGAAGAATTACTTCCAGGTTCAGGGGCGGTGGTCATAAGAGAAAATACAGAATCATAGACTTTAAAAGAAACGGCAACGGCGAAGCTGAAGTGCTTTCAATTGAATATGATCCGAACCGGACTGCAAGAATTGCTTTAGTCAGGTATGAAGACGGCGAAAAAAAATATATTATCGCACCTGTCGAAATAAAAGTTGGAGATAAATTAGAATCTTCAAATGAAGCTGATTTAAAGTCAGGTAATACATTAACCTTATCAGCAATTCCTGTCGGTACATTTATTCATAATATAGAATTAAAGCCAGGCAAAGGCGGTCAGCTGGTACGAAGCGCCGGAACGTCTGCACAGATTGTTGCAAAAGATCAAAAATATTCCCAGGTCAAGTTGCCTTCAGGTGAAGTAAGAATGATTAATACTTCCTGTAAAGCTACTATCGGAGTGGTTAGTAACCCTGATCATGAAAATATCAGCATTGGAAAAGCAGGCAGGTCAAGATGGATGGGTAGAAGACCTCACGTAAGAGGAGTAGCTATGAATCCTGTGGATCATCCGATGGGCGGAGGAGAAGGAAAGACATCAGGCGGCGGTCATCCGGTCAGCCCATGGGGACTTCCTGCAAAAGGATATAAGACCAGAAAAAAGAAAAATATTTCAAACCAATTCATCGTTAAGAAAAGGAAATAATAAAGATGTCGAGATCTCTCAAAAAAGGACCTTATATAGATTTTAATTTAGTTGAAAAAATTGATAAGCTGAACACTCAAAAGCAAAAAAAGGTAATAAAGACTTGGTCCCGCTCATGTACAATTACACCGGATTTTGTCGGACATACATTTGCTGTTCATAATGGAAATAAATTTATCCCCGTATATATTTCAGAAAATATGGTAGTACATAAATTAGGCGAGTTTTCACATACCAGGACCTTCAGAGCACATTCAGGACAAAGAAAAGAAGAGAAGGCGGGAGGAAAATAATAATGGAAGCAAGAGCTTTAAAAAGATTCATCGGTTCTTCACCGCGAAAAATGAGATTGGTTGTAGACTTGATCAGAAATAAAAGAGTAGATGAAGCCGTCAGCATATTACGTTATACGAATAAGGCTTCGGCAAAAGTAGTAGAGCAGACACTGGTTTCTGCCTATAGCAATCTGGTCAATAAAATGGATTCAGGAAGGTTAAACCAAAATGAAGTCGTTATTAAAGAAGCATATGTAAACGGGGGTCCTTCATTAAAAAGGATACTTCCCGCGCCGCAAGGCAGGGCTTTTAAAATTCAAAAACGTTCTGCTCATTTAACTTTAATAGTTGAGCAGATAGAACAAAATAACTTAAAACCATAGAAGGAGAATTATTGGGACAAAAGACTCACCCGATTGGATTTAGATTAGGAGTTATTAATACCTGGGATTCCAATTGGTATGATGATAAGAGTTTTGCACAAAAACTTATGGAAGACTCTGTTATAAGATCATACTTAAAAAAGAGATTGGAAAAAGCAGGAATTGCAAATATTACGATTGAAAGAACATTAAAAAAGATTACGCTTACAATACATACGTCTCGTCCCGGTTTTGTGATAGGAAAAAGCGGAAAAGAAATTACGCAGCTTGAAAGTGAAATCAAGAAAATTACCAATAAAGATGTTAAGATTAATGTGCTTGAAATAAAAAAGCCTGAACTTAATGCCGTGCTGGTAGCAGAAAATATTGCGGGGCAGCTGGCTCACAGGGTTTCTTTCAGAAGAGCAATGAAATCGGCAATAACATCCACAATGAGAATGGGCGCAGAAGGAATAAAGATTATGTGTGCAGGAAGATTGGGCGGAGCGGAAATAGCACGTACTGAACAATATAAAGAGGGAAGAGTGCCATTACAAACAATAAGAGCGGATATTGATTATGCGTCTGTCACTTCACATACAATATATGGAGCAATCGGTGTAAAAGTTTGGATTTGCAGAGGCGAAAAATTATCACGAAATTAAATTAATAAATTTCTACTGGAGATTAAGTTATGTTAATGCCCAAAAGGGTAAAATTCAGAAAAGCCCAGAGAGGACATCTAAGAGGTAACGCAGGAAGAGGGGCAACAATTTCATTCGGAACATTCGGTTTGAAAGCAATGGAGCCGGCCTGGATTACTGACAGACAAATAGAGGCAGCGAGAATAGCATTAACAAGACATATGAAAAGGGACGGAAGGGTTTATATAAGGATATTTCCCGATAAGCCTGTTTCGAAGAAACCTGCAGAAACAAGAATGGGAAAAGGTAAGGGTGCGCCTGAATTTTGGGTAGCTGTTATCAGACCTGGCAGAATTATGTTTGAAGTGGATGGAGTTACAAAGATAGTTGCCGAAGAAGCGTTGAGGCTTGCTTCACATAAATTACCTATAAAAACAAAATTTGTCGCAAGAATAGATTAAAATAATTTGTAAATAACAATGAAAGCACATCAAGTAAGAGAAACGCCAGTTGAAGATTTGAAACATTCTTTAAATGATAATTATGAAGCTCTGGAAAATTTCAGGTTTCAACATGCAACAGGTCAGCTGGAAAATTATAAGTCATTATCCAATACTAAAAAAGATATAGCCAGGATAAAAACGATTTTAAAAGAAAAGGATCTTGGTATAAACGAAAAATTAAATAACAATAAAAGCGACAACATTAAGTCTAAAAAATAATTTGCAGAATGCCCGAAGAAAATAAAGATCCGGAAATTACCAAAGAAAATAATGACTCTTCAGAAAAGAACAGCAATATAAATGCTTCTGAAGAAAGTAAAGATATGAGTGCTTCTGAGAATAATAAAGATGCGGATGCTTCTGAGAATAAAGAGATGGATGCTTCTGATGAGAGTAAAATTAAGGATTCGGAAGAAAGCAAAGATGCCCATGTTCCGGAAGACAATAAGGACGTGAAGACTTCAGAAGATAAGAAGGAAGAAAGTAAGGAAGATAAGAAGGAAGAAAAGAAGAAGTCATCTCATTCAGGCATTCGGAAAATCCGCGTTGGAAAAGTGCTCAGCAATAAGATGGATAAAACGATTATTGTCAATGAAGAGAAAAGAGTAATGCATCCTATTTACAAAAAATATTATAAAAAAACCACCAAGTTCGCCGCACATGATCCGAAAAATACATGTGATATCGGAGATACTGTAAAGATTATGGAAACAAGGCCGTTGAGCAAGACCAAAAGATGGCGTTTAGTTGAGATTGTGGAAAAAGTAAAATAATTAATTATATTTTTAAAGATTACTACATATGATACAGGAAGAAACTAATCTGGTGGTAGCTGATAATTCCGGGGCTAAATCAGTAAGATGTATAAGAGTGCTTGGCGGCTCTGACAGAAGGTATGCCGGTGTAGGAGATGTAATAGTAGTTACGGTAAAGAGTGCAATTCCCGGAGGTACGGTGAAAAAAGGTGAAGTTTCAAAGGCGGTTATAGTCAGGACAGTTAAAGAAACAAGAAGAAAGGACGGAACATATATTAAATTTGATGAGAATGCTGCTGTATTGATTAATAATCAAAATGAACCAAAAGGAACAAGAATTTTTGGACCGGTTGCAAGAGAGCTGCGCGACAAGCAGTTTATGAAAATTATAT
>JBBSDT010000330.1:0-4008 GCA_038240405.1 Ignavibacteria bacterium | reverse complement strand
CTTCCGGAAAAACGCCGGACTCCTCGCAAAGACAGTCTGAAGTGGGCGTTTTTTGAAGGAGTATTGATAGGAAATCTTATTTATTTCCAGACTCCATCTTGTGATAATATTCTTTGGTAGAGCCGGGGTAGTAATAAGGCTGATCCCCCGGTTTATTCAGAGTCAATGTTTTGCCTTGAAGCACGTCATTAATGATTTGCTCATTCATTTTCATAGGATGTGTAAATCCCGCAATATTTCCCTTCTTATCAATAATAACAGTTTGAGGAATTGCCCAGGCAAGATAATTATCCCATGTTGTCAGCTCCGGATCAGTTGCTATTTGTGTTTTCAAATCATGTGAAGCAAGAAACTTACTTATCTTATCTTCACTTTCATACGAAACAGAAATAAATTTTACCGGCTCATTTTGAAAAGTCTCCCTGAGCTTATTAAGATGTCCAAAGGAACTTACGCATGGACTGCACCAGGTAGCCCAAAATTCTAGAATTACAACAGTATCCCCGCTGATTTTCTGAAGGTCAAAATAACTGTTTGTTCCCAGCTCCTTTATGTTGAATTCGGGGGCAGCTCCACCTACCTTAAAACTTTTTTCCTGTGCATTAGAATTTAGAATTGTTACTGTAGAAATAAATATGAAAAGTAAGATTATGGATTTCATCTTTCATTTATTAATTTTTAGGAATGAACTTATATAATAACTTACGATATGAGATTAAAAGAGTTGCTGAAACTGACACGGGTTGGTTTGGATATGAGGGAGATATTGTCTGAACCTTGATTCACTTGATTGTCTGAACCCTGATTCACTTGATTAAAGGATTTCTTGATTTCTTTTTCTCTATTATGCAATCAAGTAATCCTGTAATCCTTTAATCAAGGTTCAAAAAAACGACGTACTTAATAATTTGTTATCCTTTGATCCTGGTTCAAAAATTACTTTACCAGCAACATTTTTTTTGTTTCTTCAAAATACTTTGTGTCAGATTTATTTGTACTGCTCACAGAAAGCCTGTAAAAATAAATTTCGCTTGATAGTCCGCTGCCATTGAAATTAATCTCATATTTTCCTTTTGTCTGTTCTTCATTTACAAGAGTTCTTATTTCTTTTCAAAGGGAGCTATAAACCTTAAGGGTTGTAAAACCATTTGCTGCGACCTGATACTTTATTATTGTATTTGGATTAAAGGGATTGGGGTAGTTCTGATCAAGATTATATTCTGATGCAATGGTGTTGTTTGTAATTCCTGTAACCGGGATCCAGCAATTTGTGATAGGATTTGCGGTATTGGCGGCACCGGATCTGGGAACAGAGTAAATGTCTTCAATAGTTCTTAAAATATTATAATGATTTATATAATCAGAATAAGATCCTGCAAGTACATACTGTCCAACAAATATAGTCGGTATCTGATTAGGCACAGTGAAATTATCTTCATCAAATGTTAAGATTAATAAGCTGTTATGTGTCTTAGCCCAGATTACAAAATTATTAATATTATCATGCAGCCATGCATCGCCCTGCTGAATCGTTCCATCGTGCATGTCATGAATCATATTCGGAACAATAAAAGAAACTGTTGGTAGGTATGTGTAATCTGTTGGAAAACTTGTATATGGCTGATTAACAGATTGAGGATATCCATTAGATGGAGACTCCTGCCAGTTTACCCATGGATTATGTTTCCTTACATAATTTCCGTATGAAACTCCGTTATATCCAACACTTGGAAGATCCTCCGAATATCCAACAAAACTTTTTCCACTATTGATCAGAGCTGCTCCAAGATTCACTGCAGTAAACGGAAAGATTGTCGGTAAATTGTCTGTAGTAACTCCCTGATTAGAACCGGAATAAAACATTAAATAATTTGGCTGGCTTGGATGTGCAGTTCCGTGAGAATTAGTAAACAAAGCACCTAATGGATCGTTCGCAAGTGAATTTATATATGGTGCGCTGGATGAACCAATAATTTGATTATATCCGTGGTTTTCCATTATGACAATTACAATATGGTCAGGGGCTGGAAGAATTGCAAAAACATTTATGTTGGAGCCGCCAAAGAATGCCAGAAACAAAAGTGTAAAAATTTTAACTTTCATAATTAGATAATAATGGGAAATGTGAACAGAAAATGTGAATTATAATATAAGTAGGATAAATTGAATTGCGTGGTTCTTAGATGTGTATGGTTTTTTTATTGGTGAAACGTACCATGAACATGTTTTCAATCTCCCACTTGGAAACATTTGTTGTTTAACGGTAAAATTAGTTTATATAATATATAATTTCGGTCTTCAATTTTCAATGCTCATTATTCAATTTTCAATTATTTCAATTATTTCATTATTAAAATGTTCGCTTTCAGTATTTCCAGGAAGATAAAAGCGGATCAAAACTTTAAATTGAACGCTATTCATTTTTAATTTATTTCTCATAGTATCTATATTCTAATATCTAATATTAAGGTGTGATTTTTCCTACAAAATTGTTTGCATTATTATACGCAATTATGAGATCAGAGAGATCAACTATATTATCTCCGTTAACATCAGTTCTTAAGTATCCCGACGCAACAATTCTGGAATCATTGGATATAGAGATTAAATCCGACAATTCGACTAAACCATCCTGGTTTATGTCACCGCTGAAAATTGCAAATCTAAGCGGTGACGAATCTACCTGTTTCATATTGCTGCCAAAGGCTTTTGTCATTGCATTAGAAAAGTCATAACTTGATGATAAACTCCTTGTTACGGTAATCGGCAATGCACTCCATGTTTCAATACTGTTCCTGTGACTTATTACTAAATAATAAGTTCCGTCCGGAGCATTTGCGAACTTAAATGTTGCGTTTCCACCGGTTGAAACTACGGATTTTGCAGAATCAACTTTGTTAAAAGGAGTAACATTGTTTGCCAGGAAAGCTTTTAATGTATCACTAACCTGGAGATCTGTTGCAGAATTATAAAAACCTTCAATGAACATTGTAACATTCACTGAAATGCTCGGGACGACCCAGCAATTTGTAATAGGGTTTGCGCTGTTAGCAGCGCCTGACCTTGGGACAGAATAAATGTCTTCAATAGTTCTTAAAATGTTATAATGATTTATATAATCAGAATAAGATCCTGCAAGTACATACTGTCCAACGAATATAGTCGGTATTTGGTTAGGTACTGTAAAATTATCTTCGTCAAATGTTAAAATCAATAAGCTGTTATGTGTCTTTGCCCAGATTACAAAATTATTAATATTATCATGCAGCCAGGTATCACCCTGCTGGATAGTTCCGTCATGCATGTCATTAATCAAATTAGGAACAATAAATGAAACTGTCGGTAGGGATGTGTAATCAGTTGGAAAACTAGTGTAAGGCTGATTAACAGTTATCGGATATCCATTTGATGGAGATCCCTGCCAGTTCACCCATGGATTATGCTTTCTGACATAATATCCATATGAAACTCCGTTATAACCGACACTTGGAAGATCTTCTGAATACCCTACAAAAGTTTTTCCTCCATTGATAAGTGCAGCTCCAAGATTCACGGCAGTAAAAGGAAATATTGCCGGAAGGTTGTCGGTTGTAACTCCCTGATTAGAACCCGAATAAAACATCAAATAATTTGGCTGGCTCGGATGTGCCGTTCCGTGAGAGTTAGTAAACAAAGCTCCCATGGGATCATTAGCAAGAGAATTTATATATGGTGCGCTCGATGAACCTATAATCTGATTATACCCGTGGTTTTCCATCATGACAATAACTATATGGTCAGGGGTAGGAAGGATTGCAAAGACATTTATGTCGGAACCGGCAAAGAATGCCAAAAATAAAACTGTAAAAATTTTTAATTTCATGATTTAAATAAAAATGGGGATGTGAAAAGAAAATGTGAATTATAGTATAGAAGGGAAAATTGAATTGCGTGGTGCCTGGATGTGTATGGTTTTTGTTGATGAAACGTACCATGAACATGTTTTCAATCTCCCACTTGGAAACATTT
>JBBSDT010000329.1:0-4021 GCA_038240405.1 Ignavibacteria bacterium | reverse complement strand
CTACATATTGGTATCTTAAAAACCTTAATACCGGTGAAGTGGTTTACTCTGAATTTAATATCTCCACACCTAATCAGCAATTAATTCCTGATTGGGGTTTGCAGATTTATTTGGAGCAGGTGCGGAATCCTGGTGGATCTGTGGAAGTACAAACAGCAAATAATAATGGCTTTATTGAATCTACATTAGATTTCAGCAATCCACAGCAGCCATGGCTTTCGGGATTAAAAGATCAGGATGGTGAAACAATCTTTAGCTGGATAAGAGCAGGAACTTATAAGCAACCCGGTTCTTTATATCCCGACTATGTAGGGATAGATGATAACCAGGTTTATGAGAATGTAATTGGAGGAACCTGGTCACCTTATCGTCTTGCTACAGATCAAAAAGATATTGGACCTGCCTGGAATGATCCTTCTCACATTTCTCTTAATCCACTTGATAGCTTAATGAGTATTGATGTGGTATTTACACCTGATAAAACTAAATGGTCACAATGCGTGGTGGTAGAATTACAAAATGAGACTTCTCTTGCTGAAGGCGGCGCACCTAAATTTGGTTTACGCAGAGCTGCATCTAAAGACGCGAATGGAAATGAAATTCCCGGTGAAACCGGTAAATCCTACTTTCCTGGTTATGCTATTAATCCGGAAACTGGCGAACGTCTGAATATTTTCTTTGGAGAAGATTCATGGCTCGTAAGCCAGAATGGAAGGGACATGTGGTGGAATCCAACTGAAAATGGTTTTTATGATCCTACTTACAATAACTTGTGGGCGGGTGGTAAACACTATATTTATGTGACCAATTCAAAATACGATGGTTGCTCGGCCTTCTTCACATATTTGGAGGATGGCACATCTACAAGCAGGCGAAATGTATATGAAAAAGTGAGGTGGTGCAGCATCCCACTGTTAGCTTCCGGGTTTAGCTTCCTTCCTATAGATCAGGGATTCATTCCTAACGAGGCAAAGATCCGCATTCGCGTTACTAAACCCTATTCGGTTTATCACACCGATGTGGAAACAAACAATGGCATGCCGCGATATACATTTAATACTGCTTCGCTAGCGGCTATTCCTAACAACACCCCTACAGCAGTAAATGCATTGGATACAATAGGCATTGTTCCTAATCCCTACTATGCATATTCAGCTTATGAACAAACCCAGATTGACAATAGGGTGAAGATTACCAACCTTCCGCAAAAATGTACTATCACAATCTATTCTTTAGATGGCAAACTGGTTCGTAAAATCAAACGTGATGATGCCACTGTTACATCGTTTGATTGGGATTTAAAGAATGACGCGGGTGTACCTATTGCAAGCGGTTTATACATTATTCATATAGATGCACCCGGACTGGGCGAGAAAACATTAAAGTGGTTCGGTGTACTCCGCCCATCTGATTTAAACAATTACTAAACTCAATAAACTCAGCTATATGATCAAAGCTCTAAAACTTTTTGTTGCTGTTATGTTTGTTTCCGCCATCGCATTTGGAGGAAATAAAGACCGGCAAGGGGAAGCAGGTGCTTCCGAGTTACTCATTAACCCGTGGGCACAAAGCAGCGGTTGGGATGGAATTAATACTGCCTGCGTTAAGGGAATAGAATCTCTTAATCTGAATGTGGCCGGGCTTGCCTTCACCACTAAAACCGAAATTGTGTTCGCCCACACTGAATGGCTGTCGGGAACCGGAATCACTTTCAACACTTTTGGCTTTAGTCAGAATTTAGGGAAAGGCGGAGTGATAGGTGCCGATGTAATGTCTATTGATTTTGGCAATATTCCCATTACTACTACTAGCTTGCCTGAAGGCGGATTAGGAAACTATAGTCCCCAATACATCAATATGGCTCTTGCGTATTCCAAAGTTTTTTCCAATAGTATTTATGGCGGCATTGTGGTGCGGGGGGTTTCCGAATCCATATCTGATGCAAGTGCCCTAGGGCTTGGTTTTGATGCCGGAATCCAATATGTTACCGGCCCTAAAACTGACCCTACCCGAATCCATTTTGGGATTGCTCTGCGTAATATTGGTTCACGCATGCACTATGGAGGTGATGGTCTTTCTTTCCGTGGTCAATCTCCGCAGGGCGATTATACGATGACTCTTGAGCAGCGTTCTCAAGGTTTTGAACTACCTTCATTACTTAATATAGGAGGCTCCTATAATTTTGAGTTAGGAGGAAGTGCTCAAAAGACTCATCGTATTACTGTAGCAGCAAACTTCTGCTCGCATTCATTTTCACAGGATCAGGTGGGGTTGGGTGCGGAGTATTCTTTTAAGGAAATGATTATGCTGCGAGCTGGTTACAATTATGAATCAAATATCAGTAATTTGGAAACCCGCGTAACAGCATTAACCGGACTCTCAGGCGGACTAACCTTCATGGTGCCTCTTAAGAAAAACGGACCAAAACTGGGGGTTGATTATTCTTATCGTTCCAGCAATCCATTTAAAGGATCCCAGACATTAGGATTAAGAATTACTTTGTAGTTTTACATTTCTAAAAAAAATAGTTGGAGAAACGCTTCAAAGAGAGGCGTTTCTTTTTTTCTTTCACACAAACAATAAATGGTCCATGGGAGAATTAACATACCTCACTGCTGAAGGGTTAGAGAGGATAAAAAAAGAACTGCAGGATCTCCGCACCAAAGGCAGATCAGAAATTGCCAAAGCTATTCAGGAAGCGCGCGAGAAAGGTGATCTTGCCGAGAATGCAGAATACCATGCGGCTAAAGAAGCACAAGGTATGCTCGAAATGAAAATTGCCCAATTGGAAGAGACGCTTTCAAACGCACGCCTTGTGGATAGAAGTAAACTCGATTCTTCCCGTGTTATGCTGCTATCAAAAGTGAAATTGAAAAATGTGCAGACAAAACAAGTGATTAACTTCATGCTTGTATCTGAGTCGGAAGCAAATTTAAAGGAAGGAAAAATTTCCATTTCTTCCCCTATAGGAAAAGGATTGTTAGGAAAGGTAATAGGTGACATTGCGGAAATTATTATTCCTGCTGGGAAAATGAAGCTTGAGGTGTTGGAAATTTCTCTTTGACCTTTTGATTTAATGCTGAGAGCACCAGAGTAAAGACTGAATATTTAGTAATTTTAATTTTGCTAACTGCATATTGCAAACAGCGAACTTTCTTTTATGTCTTCCATCTTTACTAAAATAGTCAACCGCGAAATCCCTGCCTATATAATTGCCGAAGATGATGACTTCATTGCCTTTCTTGATATTCTTCCCCTGGCCAAGGGACATACATTGGTAGTTCCCAAAATGGAAATTGACTATCTTTTTAATATTGATGATCTCCTTCTTCAAAAGATGATTATATTTTCAAAGAACGTTGCTAAAGCTATTGAGCAGGCAATACCCTGTAAACGAATAGGCGTTGCAGTAATCGGTCTGGAAGTCCCGCATGCGCATATTCATTTGATTCCGTTGCAGAATATTTCAGATATTAATTTCAGCCGCCCTAAACTGAAGCTAAATGAAGAAGAGTTAAAAAGAATAGCTCAGGAAATCAGGGCAAAGGTTATTCTGTAGAAACTATTCTTTCACATTACTAACTCATAATTCACTCTATGAACGATCATAAAAAATACCTCGTAGGAATCACATTAGGGGATATGAATGGGATTGGCGTTGAGGTGATTTTGAAAACATTCCTCGATAACCGGATGTATGAATGGTGTACACCGGTTTTATATGGCTCATCAAAAATTATTTCTTTTCACCGAAAAGTTTTGAATCTGGGTCTGTCTAATTTTGCCCAGTCACGATCGGTAGAAAAAATCCAGCTTAATACTTTCAACATCATTAATTGCTGGGAGGATGATCCGGTTGTACAACTCGGGCAGATGAATGAAACGGGCGGAAAGTATGCATTGCTTTCTATTGAGGCAGCCGTAAAAGATCTGAAAGAAGGTAAGATTGATGCGCTGGTGACCGCCCCTATAAATAAGAAGAATATTACCGGAGAAAATTTCCCTTTTAGCGGGCACACCG
>JBBSDT010000328.1:0-4044 GCA_038240405.1 Ignavibacteria bacterium | reverse complement strand
CTGTGTTTACCACATTTAGTTATTTCCAATAATTCCTCGCGCTCTTTGGTAGTTAATGTTACTTTATACTTTACCATAATTTTTTTGGTAAAGATACAAAATTTCATTTATACGTCATAGTAAATTTGACATGACACTAGTTTTTTCAAACAACATGGAATATGATTCTGAATCAATAGAGCCTATCCAGGGAGCATTCTATTCCTCAGCTTCATTGCAAGATGCAAATTTCAACTGCTTTAGAGAAGAGGAAAGCTTTGATTTATCAAGTATCTTGAAACCGGAAGACAATAATTTGGAAAATATTGTTTTAAAAGATAATAATCTGTCTTCATTAAAATATTCACCCGAATTTATTACAAACAAAGAAGTTAATACTCCAACAAATCGTATATTAACTTCACTGTTCAGCAAAGAAAGAATTGTAATGCTCCTGAGATATTCTATAGCTTATGTGAGAAATGAAGTAGGTCTTGAAAAACAGATTATGCGCTACCCACAATTTTTTGCTACTAAAGCAATTGAAAAAAAAATTGATAATGGGGTAAGAAAAGGAATTATTTGGCATACTCAGGGCAGTGGTAAAACTGCACTAGCATTTTTTAATGTCTCTTATCTCACTGATTATTTTCAACGAAAAGATGTTGTACCAAAATTTTACTTCATTGTTGATCGAATTGATTTAATGATTCAGGCACAACGAGAATTTTCAAGTCGTGGGCTGATAGTTCATACAGTTGATTCAAAAGAAGGTCTTGTAAGAGATTTTAGATTAAAACAAGCTATTCACAATCTTACAGGACAAAAAGAAATTACAGTAGTTAATATTCAAAAATTTAAAGACGATACCGATTTTTTAAGATCAAACGATTATAACATCAACATTCAAAGAGTTTATTTTCTTGATGAAGTTCATCGGAGCTATAATCCTACAGGAAGTTTTTTAGCTAACCTTTTTAGCTCTGACCGTAATGCTATTCTTATTGGATTAACAGGTACTCCTCTGATAGGGAGTGACAGACATTCACGGGATACTTTTGGTGACTATATACATAAATATTATTACAATGCTTCAATTGCTGATGGCTACACTTTGAAATTAATTCGGGAAGGAATAGAAACCAGTTACAGAATACTTTTAGAAGATGCATTAAAAGAGATTAAAGTATTAGTAGGTGGTGTAGAAAAACGAATAGTATATGCACATCTTAAATTTGTTGAACCAATGCTAGATTATATTGTTTAAGACTTTATTAAAAGCAGGATAAGGTTTGGAGATTATTCTATTGGTGGAATGGTTGTTTGTGACAGCTCAGATCAGGCAAAAATGATGTTTAAGATTTTTAATAATAAATACAACCCTCGAGACTCTATCAAAGAGTCTGTTATGGATTATGGAATGGTTGCTGAAACTTCCGGAGAATATTTAAATTTCCAAAATGAAAATCAAAAGAATTTAACCGCATCTTTAATTCTTCATGATATTGGAAGCAAAGAGGACCGGAAGCAAAATGTGGAAAATTTCAAAAATGGTAAAATTGATTTCCTCTTCGTTTACAATATGCTTCTTACAGGATTTGATGCCAAACGCCTAAAGAAACTTTATATTGGTCGGATAATCAAAGATCATAATTTACTTCAAACTCTTACAAGAGTAAACCGGCCTTATAAAAAATTCAGATATGGCTTCGTTGTTGATTTTGCTGATATACGTAAAGAATTTGATATTACAAACAAAGCTTATTTTGAAGAGTTGCAACTAGAATTAGGAAATGAAATGCAAACTTATTCAAATCTGTTTAAATCAAAAGATGAGATAGAAGAAGAAATTAAAGATATACAAGAAAAACTTTTTCATTACGATTTAAATAATGCAGAATTATTTTCGCAACAAATCAGCCAGATAGAAGATCGTAAGACTGTACTAGAGATTAAGAAAGCTTTAGAGAATGCTAAGAATTTATATAATATTATTCGCTTCTATGGTTATTTTGAGTTCCTGGAAAAGGTTGATTTTAAAAAGCTGAATGATTTGTATAATGAAACGTCCCGGCACTTAGATTTACTTAACCTAAAAGAATCTATTAAAAATAATGTAGATACAACTAATCTTCTGAATGTAGCCCTTGAAAATGTAATTTTTTTGTTTCGTAAAGTGTCGGAAGATGAATTTGTTATTGCGGATCAGCTAAAAGATATACTTCGTAAAACGCGTGAGGCATTAGGTGGTAACTCCGACAAAAGCGATCCTGAATTTATCACGCTTTATGCTGAATTAAAAAGATTATTTGATAAGAAGAATCTTGACGAAATTTCTCAGGACGAAATGAAACAAAACATTGACTCTTTACAACAAATATTTGATAAGATAACTGAGCTAAACAGAAAGAATAATCTGCTAAAAGCAAAATATGAGAACGATGCAAAGTATGCCCGTATTCACAAACGCATTTTAGAAAAGGATAACATTTCTAAAAAGGAAACTCTAATATGCGAAACATTAATGGAAATAAAAAAGGAAGTGGACGATAAAGTGTTGAATAATAACAATTTGTTGACCAATGAAAGTTATTTTGAGAAGTTAATGATCCCTATAGTAATTAATAGCTTTGAGGGAAAAAATGTTAAATTGGATTCTGATTCAGCAAAATACATTAACAACTGTTTATTAAAAGAATATATTAACGAATATCAGGGAGTATATACATGGTAAACCAATATTTTACTGCGCATACAAAAGAATTGATTGATAACCTTAAAGGGGTTTGTACTTCTTATGGTTTGGGAAATGACGGTAATGAATTTAAAATCATTACCCAGGTATTTTTATACAAATTTATGAATGATAAATTCGGCTATGAAGTTAAACAGATTGATTCAAAGCTAAAAAATGCGGGAAATTGGGAACAAGCAATTGCCAAATACTCTAATAAAGATTACGAAATGCTTCTCTTGCGAATGAGTCCTGATAGCGCAAAGCTAAAAAGGGAACATTATCTTTCTAATCTGCACAATAACCAAAACAAGGACGAGTTTGCAAAATTCTTTGATGATACGTTACGTGATATTGCTATCTTCAATAATGAAATCTTTTCTGTAAAAACCGGAACGGGTGCCAAAATAACTCTCTTTGATGAATTGAGCCAGTTTATTACAGATAGTTCCCAGAGAGATAACTTTTGCAGGGCAATTATTAATCAACTTGTCAATTTTAGTTTCGAGGAAATCTTCAATCAGAAGTTTGATTTTTTCTCAACTATTTTTGAATACCTTATTAAAGACTATAATAAAGATGGCGGAGGTAAATATGCCGAATATTATACGCCTCATGCAGTATCAAAAATTATGGCTTCTATATTAGTTGATAAGCCGGTTAAAAGCGTAACATGTTATGACCCTGCGGCAGGCTCAGGAACTTTGCTAATGAATCTGGCACATGCAATTGGTGAAGATCGTTGTACCATTTATTCTCAGGATATTTCACAAAAATCGTCGGGCATGCTGCGATTAAATTTGATTCTAAATAATCTTGTGCATTCCATTCAGAATATAATACAAGGCAATACTTTGCAATCACCTTACCATAAAGCGGGAGAGAAGTTAATGACCTTCGATTATATTGTTTCGAATCCACCATTCAAACTGGATTTTAGTGATTACCGAAATGACCTTGATACAAAAAACAATCATGACCGCTTTTTTGCAGGCATACCAAATGTCCTGAAAAAGGATAAGGACAAAATGACGATCTATCTTCTCTTTATTCAACACATAATCTATTCCTTATCAGCAAAAGGTAAAGCAGCTATTGTAGTACCAACAGGTTTTATAACTGCTCAAAGCGGTATTGAAAAGAAAATTAGACAAAAATTGGTGGATGACAAGATGCTTCGGGGTGTGGTATTGTATTGGTTCGGCGGAAAATGGAATTTTCAAATTTGAATTTAGGTAGATCATGAAGCTAAGTTTCTGATATTAATTCTGTTAATTCTTGCCCCAGTTAACTTCTTTTGTCTTACATTAAGTTTCTCTTTAACAGCACCT
>JBBSDT010000327.1:0-4048 GCA_038240405.1 Ignavibacteria bacterium | reverse complement strand
TTTTGTTGCAAGGGATAATGCAAATGGCGTGTTAGTTGAATGGAAGACCGGCGAAGAAAGCAACACAGCAAGATTTGAAATCGAAAGAAGCGCCGATACTCCCGATAATTTTATCTATATAGATTTTAAAAACGCTGCGGGAAATAATTCGTACTATTCTTTTCAGGATAACTCAGTAGATTTCGGCCACGGCAGAACCTCTTCAATTTATTACTACAGATTAAAATGTGTCGGAGCAGACGGTAACTATACTTATACAAACCATATTACAGTATCTCATACTGTTTCGGGAATCAGAAGTACCTGGGGCAGCATCAAAGCAATTTTCAGATAGTTTTAAATTAACCCTCCCTAAACTAATTATAATATCGAAAGGAAAATATAAATGGCTGAATCTACACGTGTTATAAATGTTACTCCCGAAGAAATAAAAGACGGGAAAACTATGGCCATTGTGGCTTATCTTATCTTTTTCATTCCGTTGCTTATGGATGACATGAGAAAAAATAAGTTTGTGATGTTTCATACCGAACAAGCTATATTATTATTATTATTAAATATTGCTGCCGGAATAATCGGTACAATAACCTGCGGCATCGGATTAATTCTTTATATTCCATGGCTCGTGCTTTTGATTATGGGTATTATGAATGCATCAAACGGAGAAATGAAGCCGCTTCCTGTCATTGGACAATGGGGAGAAAAGTTCAACCTTGTAAAGTAGAAACACTCTTTTTAAAATATTAAAAGCAATCTTCCCCGATACGGAGATTGCTTTTTTGTTTTAACCCTGATAACATATTTATAAAGTGAACGTATTTTGAATAAATTCTATTAAATAAATTTGTAAAAAATGCCTTCAGAATTACAAACAGCAAAAACATTTTTTCTTGTTTCCGGAATATTAAATATTCTGGGCTTTTTAGGATGGGGAGGATCAACGATTATCGGAGGAATTGCCACTTGCGGGATTGGATGCCTTATTGGAGTTCTCCCGGTCATAAATGTTGTAAGCTGCATTATGGATTTTATTGCATACAATAAATTAAACAACCTAAACCAGCCCGGAACATTCAGCACCGTACAAACGGCAGCAATATTTCAGATTGTAACTATTCTTACAGGGAATATTGTAAGCTTCGTTTTTGGAATTATAACTTTAAATAACCTGGGAAAAGATCATGTTAAGTCCTTCCTTAAGGAAAAGTTAATATATTAATTTAAGCTATGTTTGAAAAATTAGAAAAAGTTAAGTCGCGGTATTTTGAGATTGCAGATTTACTCTCTCTTCCTGATGTTACAAACAATCAGGATGAATTCAGAAAGCTTTCGAAAGAATATTCAGATCTTGAAGATGTTGTAAAAGCATATGATAACTATCTGAAGACCAAAAAAGAAGTTGAAGAAAATAAACAGCTTCTGTTTGAAACCAATGATACGGAAATGAAAGAGATGGCAAGATCAGAGCAGGAAATGCTGGAGCATAAACTCAATGAAATTGAAAAAGAGATAAAGGAGCTTCTCATACCCAAGGATCCTGTAGATGAGAAGAATGCAATTCTTGAAATTCGTTCCGGTACCGGAGGAGAAGAGGCAGCTTTATTTGCAGCTGATCTGTACAGAATGTATTCGAGATACTTTGAGACCAAACGATGGAAAGTTGAGACAATAGATTTCAATGAATCTTCGATTCCGGGAGGAGTAAAAGAAGTGGTATTGAATGTAAGCGGTAAAGGTATTTATGGCGATCTGAAATATGAAAGCGGCGTTCATAGGGTGCAGAGAGTTCCAAAGACTGAAGCGAACGGGAGAGTTCATACTTCCGCTGCATCGGTGGCTGTATTTCCTGAAGCGGAAGATTTTGACATACTTATCAACGAAAATGATTTAAAGATAGACGTTTTTCGTTCGGGAGGAGCAGGAGGTCAGAATGTAAATAAAGTCGAGACGGCGATCCGCATAACGCATCTTCCTACCAATATTGTTGTTCAGTGTCAGGATGAAAGGTCACAGATAAAGAATAAGAATAAAGCGATGAAAGTTTTGCGCTCAAGATTATATGAGCGTGAGCTTGAAAAGCGGGATCAGGAATTAATTACACAAAGAAAGAAAATGGTAAAGTCAGGTGACCGCAGCGATAAAATCCGTACATATAATTTCCCACAGAACAGGCTTACCGATCACAGAATCGGTCTTACCTTATATAACCTTTCTGAGGTAATGGAAGGGGATATTGATGACATTATTGATAAGCTGAAAACCGCAGACAGGGCAGACCGGCTGGCGGATACGGATTGAGAAAAAACAATAGGTTCTAATTTAATTTCCCGTAGTACAACGCCGCTTCATATTCCATTTCCACTTTCCCATTCACATTATTCTTTTCAAAAATACTTTCCAGAATTTTTATCATTTCATCATGCTTTTCTCCTTCGAGAGGAATATATGAAGAAGATAATAACCTTCCTTTCAAGCCTTCATAGTCTAACACATGGTTATGCAGAAACGTTTTTAGCATGTATGAGTTCGGAGAAAAAAATTTCGCAATAATTTCGTCATCCACATTTCCATGATTTATTGTTTCGTAATCTGTGCCGTATTTTTCAATCAAATCATAATATGCTCTCATAAAGTCATTTGAGGAAGTTTTTTCATTCCACATCAAAACAACATAACCATCGCTTTTCAAAATTCTTTTAAATTCTATTTTGCATCTTTCTTTATCAAACCAGTGAAATGCCTGCCCTGCAATTATGAAATCCACGCTGTTATTTTCTAGAGAAGCTGCCTCCGCTGTTCCGTTAATGCTGATAAAATTCTCTGAACCTGCAAAAATTTTTTCAGCAGCAGCCCGCATTTCGGGATTTGGTTCTACGGCATATAATATATTATGGTTGGAAATAAAATGCTCAGAAGATATTCCGGGACCGGAACCGATATCGGCAATTTTGCTTGATTCGGTAAGTCCGCATTCATCTTCAAGAAATTTAATTATTTCCTTTGGGTAATGGGGACGGTATTTAATGTAATTTTCAACTCTGTTGGAGAATCGTCCAATAGAATTATGTTTAGTTTGTGGGATCATGCTTGAAAGTTGAATTATAACTTATTAATAATTTCGATAAACTCTTTGGTGTTTTATATTTAATGTTTTCAAATTTGTTTGAATGTGCATTGGCGGAACTTCTTTTTCACAACCAATAAAAGTAACAGTTCTTATCAGTGAGCCATCAGGTTTATCCCAAATGGTCATGATCCCCTTTAGTTCGCTTGTATTCCAGACCAATATATTTTAAAAACTTTATAAATTTTCTTGTAGGTATTGGTTTCACTGGTTTTCATTAAGAGGGAACAGGTAATGATAAAATTTCTTTCGTAATGTTTCGATAGTTACTGTTAAATAACCTGTTTATTGTATTTATATCATATCTTGGTGGCTGATAATTTACTTTTGGTTTTTGCTGCAATATCCAGCCCAAACTTAATAAAACTTTTTCGAGTGTCTTCTTCTTAATAGTCTCTTCCAAAAATATTTCCAAATTTTCCTCAAATGCGAACATAGCTTTCTTTTCTGTAACTCCGTAAGATGATAATTCCAGTGCCGGGCAATAAGCAACATAATATTTACCTTCTTTCAGAATTACTAACTCGACTTCAACAGAAAAATTTGAATTACTTTTTTTTATCGTTTGTTTTTTTTTCATAATGGTATATTAACAAATTAAACAGAGTTAACTTTAACTAAGTATAAAATGATATTACAAAATTAATAATAAATATGGTTAATATCGTTCAATATTACTTGATGAAGTTATAATATTATTTTCAATCAAATCATCCCTTGAGAATAAATACGTCAGGTAAAAATTCCCGAGCTTTTCTAGAACTGAATTTGTTCTTAATCTCTGAGTAAGATTTTGAAAGTCAACTTCATCCAGAAGCTGATCCTGGTTAGAACAGGAAAAAACAAAAGACTCTTGACCGGTTACCGGATCTACATGTCTCTGCAGGCATTGTGCGCAAATCTCTTTCATCATGCATTGCATCG
>JBBSDT010000326.1:0-4049 GCA_038240405.1 Ignavibacteria bacterium | reverse complement strand
GCCATATTTAAACTACAATAGAAATTGCTTTTGTTGTATCATTTCCTAAGATATCGATGACTTTAACCATTATTAAATATTTTCCTTTTGCTTCGTATTGATGTGATGAAGTAAGATCAATCTTTGGATTTTGCTTTGTCCTGTAGCTCTGCCATTCATTGTGAAATGTATCATCTCTGTAATTCCAGTCAATTGCCCAGTAATCAACCCACTGACTCCAGTGTGAAATGTTTTTTCTTATATCTTCCGGTATATCATCCGGGGGAACAATAAAATTATCCAAAGTAATAACAACTTCCAATTTTGTTATTTTCTTTTTAATTGAAAGTGATGCAAGCTCATAAAATTTTATATCGCCCTGCTCAACGGCTTTCTTTTCCAAAACTTCTCTCGGTATTTTTTTGAAAGAAACATTTACGTTATTTTCTGCTGCAAATTGTTTTGCAGTTTCGTTAACTTCAAAAGCAAAATCCCATCCGAGAAAATCTATTCCATTAACTTTAATATTTTTATCTTTTCCGACAAGCTTCCAGAATTCTTTTATTGAACTTTTAATATCATCAACAGTCACAGGAGCATCCACATTGCCTACATGAATCATCTTCCCCGATTTTGTTCCGCATAGCCACATATATCCATCAAGTATGTTTGCATTGTACAGATTGATAATGAAATGTTTGTAAGCTTTCTCCTGAATTAGTTTGCCTTCCGGATTTTCAAATTCTGATTTCATCCATTGCTGTCTTTCATACTTGCCAAGATTCTGAACTTCAAATGGTTTTACGTTTTCAATTCCCAATAATCTTTTTCTTGTTGTGTGAATTGCAAATCTTCCTAAGTCACAGGTTATCCATCTACGATTTAGTTTCTCTGCAACTGCTGCTGTTGTCCCGCTGCCAGAAAAACAATCAAGAACCAAATCTCCATTTTTGGTTGACATATCTAATAATCTATTCAGAAGAAGTTCCGGTTTTTGCGTTTGATAATTCAAGGATTGATTTCCTAATTGTCCAGAAATGTCATCCCAAATTGTATTTAATGGATTTCCAAGTTGTTCATCTAAGTAACGTTTTTTATAAACTTTATCTCCTGCGAAAATCAATAAACCTTCTTCATCAAATTTTGTCATGGTTTCCTTGGGACACCTCCACCCATTTGGTGGTGGAACAGCGGATTTGTAATTGTAAAAATATCCTCTACTACCTTTCGGCTTTGTAAAATGATCTAATCTATATTTACGACCATTTCCATCAGTTTTATTGTAAAAATTGTCTAAATATTCTTGACTGTATTCCTTATGTTGTTTTTGAAAATTTCTTTCACGAGATTTTGAGTAATAGAAAAGCCTATCGTCAACAATTCCCATTCGATTTCCATCATTGTGCGAATCACTTCTTTTCCAAATTATTTCATTAATAAAATTCTCATAACCAAATACTTCATCTAAAACCAATTTTGCATAGTGACATACATGCCAATCAAGATGCACATAAATACTACCATCTTGTGAAAGTAGTTCGTATAACATCACCAAGGTTTCGTAAAACCAATGCATATAACTGTCAAGTCCTCGTCCCCAGGTATCACGATAAGCTTTTTGTTCAATAATGCTTGGCTCTTTTACGAATTGTGTATATTCATCTTCTTCAGTATCCGGATGATCCGGAATAGTTGCTGTGAAAGAAAAGTTTGCGCCGGTATCAAAAGGAGGATCAATATAAATCAGATTTACTTTTCCTGCGAACTCAGGTAACAGACTTGGTAAGACATATTTCTTATCGCCCCATATCAGACGGTTTCTCCATTCGGATTCTTCTTTTTGTTGAAAGAGACTTGCAAGACGTTTTTGTCTGTCAGGAGCGCTTTCATTAACAGTTTCGATAGTTTGAAAGGGCAGGGCAATACGAACAGGAGAGACTTTTTTTCCATCTTTATATTTTCCTTCCCAGATGAGTTCGGTCATTGTTTTTATATTTTTATTTTAGATCTTCAGGAATGCTCAAACCCTTTGTAGTTTTCTCGAGAGATAATCAAAAGTATTTTTTTAATTTACAATTATACAATTTAATATTTTATTAATAAATGCCCTCCGAATTGATAATCTTAAACAAATTGCTTTTGATTTTAAGAAGTGAAATGATTTGTATAATTTGGAAAGCCCGCAAGAATTTCTAAGAAGGAATAAAATCTTGTACTTCGAATAATGGATAAATAAGAAAAGCAGATTAAAGTTGTTTAATATCCTATTTCGAACAAAATAACTTGTCGATTTATCCTGAAAATGATTTTATAATGCTATTGAATAGGTAGTTGGACAGATACCGATTTCACAAATTGGACAATGTGCTTTAGTTGAAGGATCATAATTTTTCTTAACTGATGCTGGTCTAATCACTATTTTTTCCCCATCTTTACACATCCTAACCTTCTCAGGTATTTCTTTATATAATTTAACGGGTATAAATTCATTAACATAACTATTTCCTAAGTTGCATGTCCAAAAATGAAATGTTTTAAATTGAGAATAAGTCTTAGCGGCATTATACAAAGGCCTATCCGATGTTACAAAATATAATTTATCCGGGTTGTTCACTGTAGATGCAAAATCAATACATGCGGCTAAATAAAGTGCATCTGCTGAATTGAAGGTCATTCCCGGATTAGTTGCATGTAGAAACAATAACCTTTTCGCTTTTCTTAAAACGATATATGGTTTACTATCTAATAAAAGAATTTTTTTACTAACACAATCTCTAATAAGTTCAGTTAATACAAGTTTTATATCACTTGCAGAAAGTATTTTTGCATTATAGCATTTGCTTAAAATACTGTACACTTCTAATAAAGCATATTCAATAGTAATTTCTTGTGAATTAGGGTAACGATGAATATAATCGAGATTTTTTTTCCCAATGTCGGGAAAATATAAACGAGCTAGTGCATTAGCATCCAAAAAAAAAATTTATTAGCCTTAATCTTCAAATCTTCCTATCTCTAGACAATAAAAATTCCAAATCAATATTGCTTTTATTCAACTTATCTAATATTTTACTTAAATCGATTGATTGATTGTTAAAAATACGATCGGCATAATAATCCTTTTCATCAAACATAATTAAAGGATCAATCAAGCGTGAATCATCAATTTCAATATAATCATTAGTAATTTCCTCTAGATTCTTGTCAAAGCAATTTTCGGTTTTATTACCAACAAAATATTCACTTTCACTAAAATTTGAATTTGCTTCATAAATTTTCCCTGAATTTATAGTCAAAAGTAATCCTGTTGCCAAAACAAATTTCTTAAAGAAACCATGTTTGGAAAACGAGACTTTATTAAGATTATTAATCTCATGCAAATTTAAAATATCTGCAGGAGTTATATCATTAAGGTTTTGTTGTGACATAATTGTGTATTAAATTTTTCTTTATGATGTTGAAATATTTTATTTCTTGCTTTATTAATTCATTCAAATTTTGAATTGGAGTTATTTGATTAAAATGAACATCTAAATCCATGAAAAGGAATTTACTATCCTCCAAATAGGGTTCAATTCTTAATAATATCTTTTTATTTTTTTTTTGATAATAATATGATGTCGATTTATAATTAAATTTGGTATTTCCATCAAAAATTTTATTCCGCTCCAAAAAATCCAAATCAATTTGTTTTAATTCTTTTATATCGACTCCTATTTCTATTATTTCTATTTGCCTAAATCCAAAAAGTTTTAATTCGTTATATTCAATTTTTTCACAAATCTTGAGAGCATAATCATTAAATTTGTTCCAAATTATAAAACTATCCACATCATCCTTTAATACGTCAGAAATAGAAAATTTAGTTAAATCTAAGGTTACACTACCTTTTAACTCATTCTTAAGAACAACTATAACTTGTGTAAGTTCCTCTATTATGGGGTATTGCACATTAAATAAATCATAAAAATATCTTAAATCATATTCTTTTTTTTTTCAATAAAATTAGTAGCAAAATTTTAATCTAAGCCAAAACCAAAAATGACATTTTTCTTTGCTTTATCCAAAAT
>JBBSDT010000325.1:0-4059 GCA_038240405.1 Ignavibacteria bacterium | reverse complement strand
TATCTTTGGTAAAAATAAACTGCTACTACCCCGATTAAAACCGCGAACCATAAAGTTGCAACTCTTATAATAAAAGTCGAAGCAACCGAAATATCTTTTGGGATATTCAGCAGTATCAGCAATCCTGTAATTGATGCTTCCGTTGCTCCGAGCCCTCCGGGAAGCATGGCAATTGACCCAACTATGGTTGAAAAACCATAAATGAACACAGCGCTCATCAGGCTTACATCAATATGCGTGAAGGAAGAATATACTTTAAGAACAGTATATAATCCCAGGCATTCACAGAACCATGCAAATGCGCTTATAACAGTTGCAATTATTAAAGGCTTTATTTTAAGCAGTATGTATATGCTTTCATAAGCTTCGTAAAATTTAACTGCAACTTTATGAAATAACTTTACTTTCTCTAAAGAAGAAATTATACCAAGTGAGATTTTTCTTGAACTTAATAATATAATGCCAAGTATAAAAAAGGCTCCCACGCCAATTACAAGGCTCTTTCCATAATTAAACACAAACGCTCCCGCAATGCAAAGCAGCACAACCGATATAAAATCAGTTAACCTTTCTGCAAGTATAATAGGAGCTGACCGGCTGACTGGAGTACCGTTTTCTTCTCTGACAAGGTATGATTTTAATAGCTCTCCCATTTTACCCGGAGTAACACTCATAATAAAAGTTGACATGAATATCATAAAACTAACTTTCGTGGTTAATTTGATATCCAGTAACTTCCTGTAGTATTCCCATTTAAAAAATCGTGTGATGTAGTTGCAGAAGGACATCGCTAGAACCAGCGGAAAATATATCCATTTAAATTCACCAAATGTTTCGATAAGCTTGTCAAAATCAGCATAAATACTAAAGCCTAAGAACACTACTGCCCCGAAAGCTACCGAGATTAAAATCTTCTTTTTATATTTGGAAAACATAAATTTGGTTAATTAGGAATTGCGTCACCCTGTGCAGTTTCTAGACTATGGTTAATAACATTTCATAAAGCTTTACCAGTGGCAATCCCACAATATTGTAATAATCTCCTGCAATCTTCTTTATAAATAAGCATCCAAAATCATCCTGTATCCCGTAAGCGCCTGCTTTATCCAGAGGTTCATATTTATCAACATAAAACTTAATTTCATTGATATCCAGCTTTCTGAAATATACTGAAGTCCGTTCGAAATCAAACAACTCTTTGCCGGTTCGTGTATTTATTACATTAACTCCTGTATATACAAAATGTTTATTACCGCTTAAAGCCTTTAAGAAATTTATTGCCTGTTTCGTATCAGCAGGTTTGTTTAAAATTTCTTTATTAAGTACTACAATGGTATCAGCGCCAATTATTATTTCCTGATTGTAATTTATCGCTACTCTTCTTGATTTTAAAAGGGAATTAGATTTCACTAATTGGACCGGGTTGTGATTCTTGATATTGAGCTCTTGTGTCTTGCTGTCGATGGAAATAAATTGCAGTCCTATATGGTTCAGAAGCTGAATACGTCTCGGTGATTTTGATGCAAGTACATATGATTGTCTGAATACTTTGCTGAATTTATTTTTTATCAAATTAATTTTACCTGTTAACCAATTCCGGAATCTTATTCAAAGCATCTTCTTTTTTTATTATCATCCTTTCCGAAGAGCTTCTGATCTTAATCTCCACATTCCCGTCTTTCAAATTCTTCTCCCCGATAATTAACTGAATGGGGATGCCAATCAAATCGGCATCATTAAATTTTACTCCCGGTCTTACTTCAGCCCTGTCGTCATATAAAACTTCCAGCTTCATTCCTAAGATTTCTTTATAAAAATATTCTGATAATTTCTTTATCTCTTCATTTTTCTGATTTAAAGAGATTAGTATTATATGAAATGGACTAAGCTCGCCTTTCCATATAATGCCCTTATCGTCATAATTTTGTTCAATAAAAGCCGCAGCAGTTCTCTCGACTCCTATACCATAGCTTCCCATTATTATTGGATTCTCTTTTCCTTCCGCATCGAGAAATTTTGCACCGAGTGCTTCTGAATATTTAGTTCCCAATTTAAATATGTGTCCGACTTCAATTGCCTTCGTAATTTTTATTCTTCCTTTTCTATCAATTGTTTCTTCACCTTCTTTAACTGTACGCAGGTCTTTATACTCTATGCCTGGAACATCACGTTTTAGATCAATATTCTTAAAATGGTAATCATTCCTGGATGCACCGCTTATTAATTCATCTGAATCAGTAAGCAAAAGATCGGCAATGACTTTAATCTTCTTATTTTTTAGATTAATGGGACCGATTGAACCGGCATCAGCTCCTGTAATTTCTAATAACTCTTCGTTGTGAGCAGGACGAATATTCATTCCAAAATAATTTTGAAGCTTTGTTTCATTCACTTCATCGTCTCCGCAAATCAACACTAATATAAATTCATTACCTGTACTTAATTGATTGATATACACTCTTGATTTTGCTAACCTTGTTTTATCCTTTGTCTTTACAAAGTCAGCAAGCTCATCAATAGTTTTAACATTTGGAGTAGAAAACTCTTCAAGTTTCACTTCATTATTTCTTCTCTGAACCTTTTCTTTGTAGGAGACCGCAACTTCAATATTTGAAGCATATTTGCCGTCACTGCTGATTGCTATATTATCTTCACCCGCTGCAGATGGCGCCATGAATTCTTCCGAATCACTTCCTCCCATTGCTCCGCTGTATGCAGATACTACGACGAAGTCAAGTCCGCATCTTGTAAATATATTCCTGTATGCCTGAGCCATATCTTTATAAGATGCATCCAATCCCTGCCAACTCGAATCAAGGGAATATGCATCCTTCATGGTAAATTGTCTACCGCGCAATACTCCTGCCCGGGGACGCTCTTCATTCCTGAATTTACTTTGTATCTGGTACCAAGTTTGCGGAAAATCTTTATAAGAAATTAAATTTGGTTTTGCAATAGAAGTAAAAACTTCTTCGTGTGTTGGGCATAAGACCAGCTCTCTGTTTTTAATCCTGAACATAAGATCGCCGTAATCTTCGAGCCTTCCCGTTTCAGCCCATAGATCGGTGGGGGAAATAGCCGGCAAATAAAATTCATTTCCGCCGATTGCATTCATTTCTTCACGTATAATGTTCTCAACTTTCCGGAACACTCTGAGCCCCAAAGGAAGAGATGAATATACACCCGAAGTAAGCTGCCTGATCATACCTGTTCGCAGCATAAGCTTATGAGATTCCACAACGGCATCTACAGGATCATCTTTTAAAGTAGGAAGAAAAAACCGGGAAAGTCTCATAAATTTAATAAGCTATAAATATAGAAATGGATGTACTCTATTACAATTCTATTATGAATAAATTTAAGTTGACATTGGAATCTAATTTGAACATCTTTTTAAAATTTTGTTGCCATCAGGGCTAATCAAACTTCTTTCATCATCATGAAAAATAAAATAATATTACTTCTCACTTTTGTTCTTTCGAATACACTTTATGCCAACGGAATTTCTGATTATTTCCCATTAAATGTTAGAAACGTATGGTCATATGATTGGATAAATTTAAATAGTGGTTTCGGCGGAAGAATAAATTTGTCAATAACTTCCGATACAATATTAAATTCAAGAAAATATTATCGTTGTAACTTCCCGGGTCTTCCTCCCTGGCTTAGAATTGATTCTGTTAGTGGTAATATCTATGCATATTTTTCAAACGGCGGTTGCTCATATCACCCGGGGGAGAATTTAATTGATAGTTTGCTTTCTAAAAAGCATGATTCAACAAATTTATGTGGTGAAGAAAGAAGGTTATGCTCGGATACAGGTGTCATTTCACTATTTGGAAACACATATTCTAAGAAAAATTTTGATCCCGTGTTTGTATTGACCGCGTCTGCAAGAAATTATGCCAAAAATATTGGTCTGTATTTTCTAAGTGTCGGAGATCCTTTCCCTACAAACTATTCTCTTAGAGGATGCGTTATTAACGGAATTCTTTATGGAGATACTATTTTAACGGAAATTCAGCCTTTGAATTCTTTCATTCCTGATAATTTTTCCTT
>JBBSDT010000324.1:0-4059 GCA_038240405.1 Ignavibacteria bacterium | reverse complement strand
GTCATTTATCGAAATGCATTATTGTAAATTCAGAATATTCAAAAAAAAAATTGCAACATCATTATCATTGTAAAGAATCATTATTTAAAGTGCTGCATAAAGGAATTGAAAATAAATTGGTAACATTCAACAGGGAGAACGCTCTTCAAAAAAAAATACCAGGTTCTATTCTTTTTGTAAAAACAGATTTTGTTCTCGGCGGCTTATTCAATTTAATTGAAGCAATAGAAAATATTGATTGCAAAACTATTTTATTAATTGCAGGCCCCGCAGCAAAACATCATAAGATGATAGAAAGTTTGTTGAGTAAAGCCAATATATCCTATGAATTATTTGATTACATGCCTCCCGATAAAGTATATGAGAAAATGGAGCGGTCAGAAATATTTTGTGTTCCATCCAGGCAAGAAGCATTTGGCGTAGCTAATCTTGAAGCAATAGCTATGGGCTGTAAAATTGTAAGTACTAATATTGGCGGCATCCCTGAAGCCGTTGGTTGTTATGCTTGGTTGGTAGAGCCTGATAATCCTGTTGCTCTCAGGAATGCTTTATTAAAAGCAAAGGATACTTCCATAGAAAATGATTGGGATGAGATAACCCGGCATTTAAATCATTTTTCATCAACAGCAGTGGTATTACGGTTTAAAGAAATTCTTGAAGCATGTTTATAGCCAAAGAAGAACTTAAGCTGCATGCTTTAATCAAAAATCCTGTTGCGTGGTTATTATTTTTAAATGGCTTATTTGTTATTGGAAGCTATGCTTTATCTAATTTTACCGGTGGCACTTCCATAGGCTTTGTAAGAGTATTTAAAAATATTTTTCTTTTTATTTCGCTCGCCTATTTAATTATTAGCGGCAGAATAATAAATCCCGGTCGTATTTTTGATTCAGGGTTGGTACCGGTTATATTTGGTATCCTTATTTTTTACGTTTCTATACCATCATCCGTAATAGGGGAATCATTAAGTGAAACTTCCACTTTTTTTATTCCCTTTATATACGTTTATCTTTCTCTTTCTTATCTTATAGCCAATTTTGGAATCAAGCTTACTTTAAAAGGACTGCATTATAGCGTTTTAATAATCTATAGCATCCCTTTAATCACTTACTTGCTTTCAGGCGGAAGCATCAGAAATACCAATATTTATGTAGCAGGAAACGAAGCGCTGTTGTTTGCTTCCAATAATTATGGATGGTCTGCAACACTTTACATCTTATCTTATTTGTTTGTTCGGAAAGATATTAAATTAAAAAAAATCAGTAAAATATTTTTCGGAATTTTATTACTGGTTGCTGTAATCTTGTTCTTTACTTCTGCAAGCAGGTCATCCTGGTTCTCCATGTCAGTAACTATGATTCCTTTTTTTATAAGTTATAAAGCAATGAGTTTAAAATATAAAGTTGTAGTAATAATTCTGGCTTTGGGTTTTATTAGTTTCCTTTTAGCTGATCCTAATTCGTCAATTAACTTTGCAAAAGAGAAATCTAAAAAACAGGAACAAAGTGGTGAGGCACGTTTTGAAACTGCTAAAATTGTGTATGATCATTTTAATGATCAACCAACTTTGTGGATTACAGGAACAGGATTGTTTGATTTTGGCGGTATAAAAAATAAGGCAATTTTAGGTGGTTATCATAATTCTTATTGGTATATTTTATTTGGTGTGGGTATTCCACTATTTCTTGTATTTCTCAGCTTTATGGTTTTTCGCCCGATGCTCAGGTTTATAAGATACTATTCCAGATATACTTTGCTTTTTGCGCCTTTACTTATTATACCCTTTTTCGAGAGTGACTTAACAGGTGGCCAGTTTCTTTTTTATCCATGGTTTACTTACATGCTGTTACTTAATGCGAAAATCAAATATTGGTGAAAGTGTCAATAAAATAAAATCAACAGAACTAACAAATAAATTTTATTAAATGTGTGGTATAGTAGGAGGTTTTGGTAATGAGGCATGGCCTGTTAGTCAATCTCTAAAAGTATTAAAGCACCGGGGTCCTGATTCAGAAGGATTTTTTATTGCTGATAATATTTTTCTAGGGCACACCCGGCTTTCCATTCAGGATTTATCTGAAAACGGAAGCCAGCCAATGTACTCCAATGATAAGAGATATGTAATAATATTTAATGGAGAAATTTACAATCATTGGGAAATCAGGCAAAACGATCTGCAGGAATTTGAATTTAAATCCTCAAGTGATACTGAAACCATCCTGTATGCTTATATAAAATATGGCGTTTCTTTTTTATCTAAATTAAATGGAATTTTTTCCATGGCTATTTTTGATACAATAGAAAAAGAAATATTTCTTGCAAGGGACCCACTTGGTGTTAAACCATTTTATTTTTATAGAGATAAAGAAATCTTTTTATTCTCATCTGAATTAAAAAGTTTTCTTGATTTTAAAATTGATTTGAATATTTCCATTCCGGCTTTAGCTAATTATCTGTATTTTCTATGGTCGCCCGGCGAAATGACACCACTTAGTAATGCTAAAAAGTTACTGCCAGGACACTATCTGAAATTCAGGATAGATAATTATGTAGAAGCAACTCCACATAAGTATTATCAAATTAATTTCAATGGAACTTATTCTAAAAGCAGTGAGATTGAGCTAATTGACCAATTGGAAAAAAAATTACTTCAATCAGTTAAAAGACAAATGTTATCTGATGTGCCGGTCGGATTTTTTCTTTCCGGCGGATTGGATTCCAGCTTAATAGTAGCTATGGCCAGAAAATTATTTCCTGATAAAAATCTGCCATGTTTTACTATAAATACAAAAAGTTTATCTGAAACAGAAGGATTTGCAGATGATTTATTTTATGCTAAACAGGTAGCTAAACATTTAAATGTAGAATTGAATATTGTTAATGCCGATTTCGATATCATTAAGGATTTTGATAAAATGATTTGGAGTCTGGATGAACCACAGGCAGATTCTGCTCCTTTGAATGTGCTCAATATTTGTAAATATGCAAGAGAAAAGGGAATTAAAGTGCTTCTTGGCGGAACAGGCGCAGATGATATATTTTCCGGATACAGAAGGCACCAGGCTTTATCATTGGAAAAAATTATTAATAAAGTTCCCATTCTTTTTCGGAATCATATAGCAAACATTATAAATCATCTTCCCTCAAAATTACCCTGGCAAAGGCGGTTAAGAAAGTTAACCGTTGATTTGAATAAAGATGTTTTGCAAAGAATGTCAGGATATTTTTCCTGGTTGCCATATAATGTTGTTTTTTCTTTGTTTACGCCGAAGATGAAAGAACAACTTTGTAATTATAATCCAAGCCTTCAATTAGAAGAGCTGAATAAAGATATTCCTGATGAGAAGAGCCTGCTCAATCAAATGCTTTATTGGGAAATAAATAGTTTTTTAGTTGATCACAATTTAAATTATACTGATAAGCTGGCTATGGCTACCAGTGTTGAGGTAAGAGTGCCTTATTTAGACGTTGATGTGGTAGAATTTTCTACTAAAATTCCTCCTGGGTTAAAACTTAAAAACAAGGAAACAAAATATATCTTAAGGAAAGTGGCAGAAAAATATCTTCCACAGAGTATTATTTACAGAAAAAAAACAGGATTTGGAATTCCGATTAGAAAATGGATTTTGGAAGACATGGAGCCAATGATTAAAGAAAGATTATCACGAGAAAAAATTTTGGAGAAAGGAATTTTTGATCCGGATATGGTATGGAATCTTATTCAGGATAGTAAAAATGGAAAAATTGATGCATCATATTCAATTTGGGCATTATTAGCAATTGACTCATGGATAACACAGTTTATTAAAGGAGGAGGCTTAACATGAAACAAATCATTCAATCCTTTAAAACAGGAGCCACGATACTCGATGATATACCAGCCCCTCAGATCAGCAGGGGCTGTGTTTTAATAAAGACTACCCGAAGCCTGGTATCACTTGGTACCGAACGCATGCTCGTTGAGTTTGGCAAGTCTAATCTAATCTCTAAAGCAAGGCAACAACCAGATAAAGTAAAACAGGTTTTAGATAAAATAAAATCTGATGGCTTACTGCCTGC
>JBBSDT010000323.1:0-4067 GCA_038240405.1 Ignavibacteria bacterium | reverse complement strand
CATCAAATAAAATTATACGAGTGTCTTTCAAGAGAACTTTTATTTAAGTGCAATTTATTGTTATTAATAATTAAATTTTATTCAATAAAATTTCTGAATGACCCCAACTGATTCGATCGGCATAATAGGAGATATACATGGCTGTTATAATACTCTTATAAATTTATATAAAAAAATCGATCATCTTGATGAAATTTATTCTGTCGGTGATTTGATTGACAGGGGTAAATATTCAAAAGAAGTTGTTCAATTTTGTTGTGATCATTCGATCAGGCCCGTGAAGGGTAATCATGAGGATATGCTGATTACTGCATTTGACAAATCAGATAAATTTCTGGGATTTATGTTTAAAGATGCAGAGATTTATTATTATAACGGAATGGGAGAAACTCAATATTCTTATATTAACTCCAATTCTTTCTCTGACTTCAAAGCTTTTAAGAAAGAAGTAAAAACATTAGGACATTATGATTATCTAAAAAATCTGCCTTTGAAATATGAATTTAAAAAAGTAGTTATTTCTCATGCTGGAATTACTGAAGGCGGGGACGACAAATCAATATTATGGAACAGGGATCCGCCGGCATTTCTCGATCGGCTTCAGATTTTCGGTCACACTCCTGTGAAGGAATTTATTTATAGAAAAAATTACTACTCAAATATTGATACCGGTTGTGTTTTTAAGAATAAACTTACAGCTATTATTGTGGATACTAATGCCGGAAAAATAGATGAAATAATTCAGGAAGATTGTCATCCCCTGGATGTTGATTAGACCTGAAGACTCTTATATCTAGCAGAAGAAACAGATAGTCTGGTATTTAGGCAGCTTTATAAATTTCCCCCCGGAATCCTGTAAACCCTTTATAATTCTATATTGTCAGACCATTCCTACATTGTTAAAGTTTACGAAATTGAGTAAATTACAGCAATTGCTTATCAAGGGGCTATAGCTTAGTTGGTAGAGCGTTTCGTTCGCAACGAAAAGATCACCGGTTCGATTCCGGTTAGCTCCACTCCCTCTAATTTTATATGTTTAAGTCTGGGATTGCGAATGAAGTTAAAACCTGAACTTTAATTTATTAGCTAAAAATATACGACATATATGGAAAATCCTGTTAATGCATATCAAAAAGATATGGACTCATTTTTTTACGGGGGCAATGGCTGGCAGGCAGGCTTGTATCAACTTGTAAGTGATCTGAATTTTGAGCAGGCGTCATGGGTGCCTTCCCCGGGTAGAAATTCCATTTGGAAAATAGTAAAGCATGTTAACTTCTGGAAGGTCGCAATACTATCTGATTCAAAAGGAAAGCCTCTTACCGGAGAAGAAAGGCAGGCAGGGGACTGGCGAAATATTCCTGAAAAACCTTCCGAAGAATTATGGAAGCAGGAGGTCATTGATCTGAAAAACATACACGAAGAATTCAAAGATTACTTAAAACAATTCGGAACAGAGCTATTCAATCCCGGCAATGATGATGCTAATTTTTTTCGCGAAAATATAAATCATGATTCATATCATGCGGGCCAGATAGGATTGCTCAGAATTTTACAGGGAATACAACCAATAAAATATAACTAGATAGAAATTATAATTAATTAATGCCAAACGAAAAAATAATACCTATCAATATTGAAGACGAAATGAAGTCCTCGTATATTGATTATTCAATGTCTGTAATAGTTGCAAGAGCGTTACCCGATGTAAGAGATGGCCTTAAGCCTGTTCACAGGAGAGTTCTCTTCGGAATGAATGAGCTGGGTCTGGCTTCGAACAGGGCTCATAAAAAATCTGCGCGTATTGTGGGAGAAGTTCTTGGTAAATATCATCCTCACGGTGATAAAGCCGTTTATGATACCATGGTAAGAATGGTACAGGAGTTTTCTTTAAGATACCCCCTTGTCGACGGACAGGGAAATTTCGGATCTGTTGACGGCGATGCTCCGGCGGCAATGAGATATACAGAAGTAAGATTATCAAGAGTTGCCGAAGCAATATTAGAAGACCTGGAAAAAAATACCGTTGACTTCCTTCCCAACTTTGATGATACTTTACAGGAACCTTCAGTCCTTCCTTCTGTTTTGCCGAATCTGCTTATCAACGGATCGAATGGAATTGCTGTCGGCATGGCTACAAATATCCCGCCTCACAATCTGAATGAAGTCTGCGATGGTATTATTCACCTCATTAAGAATCCTGATGCGGATATAAAGAAGCTTATGAAATTTGTTCAGGCGCCGGATTTTCCGACAGGCGGAATCATTTATGGTTTTGAGCCTGTAAAGGAAGCATTTGAAACCGGTAGGGGAAAGATAATATTAAGAGCAAAGGTTTCTATTGAGGTTGAAAAGAATGGCAAGCAAAACATCATAATTACGGAAATTCCATACCAGGTCAATAAAGTTACTTTAATAGAAAATATCGCGCAGCTTGTACGCGACAAAAAAGTAGATGATATTTCAGACATCAATGATGAAAGTGACAGGGATGGCATGCGCGTAGTAATAGGATTAAGACGCGACGGCAATCCGCACGTGATAATGAATAATCTCTATAAGCATACTCAGATGCAGATTACGTTCGGAGTAATTATGCTTTCTCTTGTGGACGGAGTGCCTAAAGTATTGAATCTGAAGGAAATGATGGTTCATTTTATCAATCACCGGTTGAAGGTGATTGTCAGAAGAACAAAGTTTGAACTCAATGCTGCAGAGAAAAGAGCGCACATACTCGAAGGATATATAATTGCTTTAGACAATATAGATGAGATAATAAAGCTGATAAAAAAATCAAAAGATACTCCGACTGCCAGAGAAGGTTTAATGAAGAGATTCAAGCTTTCCGAAGCGCAGGCCACTGCAATTCTTGAAATGAGACTTCAAAGACTTACCGGGCTTGAAAGGAAAAAGATTGAAGAAGAATATAAGGAATTGCTGAAGACTATTGAAAGATTGAAAAGAATTTTAGAGAGCGAACAGCTTAGGAGAGAAATGATTTGTGATGACCTTAAGATGATCAAGGAAAAGTTCGGAGATGAAAGAAGAACTGAAATTATTCATGATGTGAGAAAGATGTCGGATGATGATATGATGAAGGAGCTGATCAAAGAGGAAGATGTGGTCATAACTATTTCCAATAAGGGGTTCATAAAACGTATTCCTGTCAACTCGTATAAGTCACAGGGCAGGGGAGGCAAAGGAATAACTGCAGCATCTACCGGAAGCGCAGAAGATGATTTCAATGAGCATATGTTTATCGGCTCGACACACCAATATATCATGTTCTTCACTGACAGGGGTAAATGTTACTGGCTGAAGGTTTATGATATACCTGAAGGAACAAGAACTTCCAGAGGAAAATCAATTTTGAATTTGATTGAAAAAGAAAAAGATGAAAACATTTCTTCATTTGTAATGGTGAAAGATTTTAGCGAAGAACTGTTTGTAACAATGGTAACGAAAATGGGTGTTATAAAGAAAACCCGTCTCGAAAGTTACTCCAATATCAGGAGAAACGGAATAAATGCAATTACTTTAAACGCTAATGATAAGCTTGTTGATGTAAAGCTGACTAACGGAGTGCAGGAAATTGTAATCGGATCACATGATGGACAGGCTATCAGGTTTAATGAATCGCAGGTCAGAGATATGGGAAGAACTGCAACAGGCGTCAGGGCTATCAAACTTGGCAAGCTGGACTATGTAATCGGATTAGTTGCTGTAACACGCCCAAGCGCTACTATACTGGTGATAACCGATAAGGGATTTGGAAAAAGAAGCGAACTTGGTGATTACAGGGTAACCAATCGCGGGGGAAAAGGAGTAATAACTGTCAAGACAACTGATAAAGTTGGCAAGCTCATCTCTATCAAAGAGGTTACTGATTCGGATGATCTGATGATAATTACAACCAAAGGAATTTTAATAAGGCAAAAAATGAAAGATATAAGAGTTATGGGAAGAAATGCGCAAGGCGTAAGAGTAATACGCTTGGGAGATCATGATACGATCTCGGCAGTTGCCAGAATTGCGGAAGAGGAAAAGGAAGATCAGGAAAAATTATT
>JBBSDT010000322.1:0-4069 GCA_038240405.1 Ignavibacteria bacterium | reverse complement strand
TGTTGTAACCTAATATGTGAGCTTTCTTCTTCAAATTATTAAGAATTCGTTCCCTTATCTTCAGAGCCATTCTCGCAAACGGGTAATTTACACCAGTATCGCCCGGCTATTTTGCTTTAATAATCTTTTACGCAAGATAGGGTTCATCATCTTTTATATAAATATCGATTTTCATATATTTCGGCTCTCGCAAAGACAATCCCACCAATACAGGATAATATATTTATATATTTCAAAAACATTAAATGAATTATTATTGTAAATTAAAAGAAGCTGATTGGATCCCGGCCAGGGGATCGCCGGGGATGACAGGAGCGGTTTTCGTCGTTTCCTCTGAGTCTCTCCGTGCGCTTTCGGAGGACTCAGGGGGTGACGGAATTAAGAGACGATATTTGAGCAAGATTCATAATTTTAATATTATATTCACCACATGCTAAATGACACTATTGCTGCGATTGCAACTCCGATTGGCGAAGGCGGGATTTCGGTTATACGGATTTCAGGAGGTAATGCTTTTGGAATAACAAACGAAATCTTTTTTAAAGATACAAATATGGAAAAAAGATTTGATACTGCCAATGAACGTTCTCATACAGTTCACTTCGGATATATTTTTGATAATAATAATAACAATATAGTAGATGAAGTCCTGGTCACAATATTCAAGGAACCGAATTCTTATACTGGTGAAGATGTAATTGAAATTTCCTCTCACGGCGGAACATTCATTTCGCAAAAGATACTGGACCTGCTGCTTCAGAATAATATCAGGCATGCCGAACCAGGGGAATTCACCAAGCGGGCATTCTTAAATGGCAGGCTTGATCTCTCTCAGGCTGAAGCAGTTGCGGATCTGATAAAATCAAAGACTGATTTGGCTCACGACTCATCACTGAAGCAGCTTGAAGGTTCATTATCCGGATTTGTAAAAAAGACAAGGCAGGATATAATTGATATAGTTTCGCTGGTTGAACTTGAACTGGACTTCGCTGAGGAAGGACTGGAATTTGTAAAGAAAGATGAAATCAAATTAAAAATTGAAAAGCTTAACACTAAATTAAAAAAAATAATTGATTCCTATATTACCGGCAAAGTCATAAGGGAGGGTGTCAATCTTGTAATCGCGGGGAAGCCGAACAGTGGCAAGTCATCGTTGTTTAATTATCTCTTAAAAACAAACAGGGCAATAGTAAGCTCCATTGCCGGAACCACGCGCGATTACATTGAAGAGAATATTATTATCAACGGCATACTTTTCAATTTAACCGACACAGCCGGACTGCGCCATTCAAAAGATGAAATCGAAAGCGAGGGCATTAAAAGAAGCCATAAAAAAATAGGCGATGCTGATATAATTGTGTATCTCATTGATTCTTCACAGTCAGAGGAAGTCATAAAAGAAGATGTAAAATATTTCGAGGAAACCTTTGACGGCAAAAAATCCATTCTGGCTTTTTCGAAAAGTGATTTATCTAAAAATAATATTAAAACTAACGATTTAAAAATTTCTTTGCTAAGAGATGAAACAATTGACAATCTGAAAGTGCAGATGATTGATAAAATTTCATCACAAAATATGAATATATCCTCGTCTGATATAATTCTTACAAATCTCCGACATAAGATCTGTCTCGAAAATGTTGTAATGTCTTTGGAGAATGCTGTTAATACAATCAACGAAGGTATGAGCGGAGAATTTATATCGGTGGATCTGCGGAATGCATTGAAGCATCTTGGCGAGATAACGGGTGAAGTGACGAATGATGAGATATTGGGAAATATATTTTTGAGGTTTTGTGTGGGGAAGTAAGGGGTGGGAGTCAAAAGAAACAAATGGTCATCAAGGATATATTCCATTGTAGCTGAACAATTCAGTTCATGCTAATTGTGTTTGAAGAAAATCACTATTGAAATTATTTTTATTTTCGATTGAATTTCGAACTTTAGGTTCAGGTAATTCATCCCATGTCCTTCCTTCTAATATTCTTCCGGATCGTTTTTTGTTTATTCCTCCCCATTGTTTAAAAAAGAAAGGAACATCTTCTCTAATACATTTGTCTCGAATTTCCAATATCCAATCCCTTTCAACTTTTCTCGATGAAGGTCCTGATTCTCCTCCGACAATTACCCAATCAATTTCCTTAAGCTCAATATTAGTAATTCTGGCAATCAAGGGTTCAATAGATAAAAACCTTACGGATGATGGAACTTTTCTTAAATCATCTATTCTATTGACGTATTTTTGAGATTCCACACTAACCCCCATCCAAATATTTTGGGTCCATTTTAAGTATTTGCTATATTCTGCTAAAATATCTGACCTTTTTGTAAGTATTTGAAAAGTATGCCAATGAGCAGCATTCATTGTTTCAAAAATTTCTTTTATGAATACAAAAGGAACATTTTTATGAAATAAATCACTCATTGAATTTACAAATATTACTCGAGGAGTTTTCCAATTTAAAGGTAATTTAACAAGATCATAATGTAATGATAGTTTGAATCCATTTTCATACCTCGCTGAACCCATTATTTTTAATCTTTTCGAAAGCCGTTCAGCATAACAAAACTTGCATCCGGGGCTTATTTTATTGCACCCTGTTATTGGATTCCACGTTGAATCAGTCCATTCTATTTTTGATTTGGTCGACATTATTTTTTTATTCTAAAATTTATAACTGCATCTGGCGGAAATGTTTTAGCTCTTCTTTTTTTACCGTCTTTTTTATATTCGTTAACACTAATAAGCTTTCTTTTCTTCAGCATAGGACAAGGCTTTCTTTAAATGTTTTGATAAGAATGCAGTTTTATTTTTTATATATTCTTCTAATGTTCCTACTTCTATAACAATTGTTTTGCAAATTGAATCAAGGAATATAAATAATTCTTTATCTATGTCTCTCTTAAATAACACTACTTGGTCAGGATCTGTTGCGTCTGAAAAACTAAAATATCCTTCATCATCAAATCTCCACATTGCTTCCTTCATTTTTACATGTCCAAGAGAATTATTTGTTGCAAAGAATAAATCATAAATTGGTCTGCCAGTAGAATCCCTCATTTCAAAATAACGAACAAATTCTGATACCTCTTTTAACTTAGCTTGATAATATTTTCGCAAATCAGGAATTCTGTTATGAGATTTTTTTATTATATCAATAATTTCTTTTGAGCCAAATAATTCAATTATGTGAGCATTATTATTTGAATCTGTTACAAATCTGTTTATCGAATCTTTCATAAAAGTTATGAAAACCTCAACTTTTTTTATTTTTAGAAGTCTGTGAATAATTGACATTGGAATACCTGAAAATCCGAAAGGATCAATAAAAGCAAAAGTAGGGGCAAGTGAATGATTGCTTAAGTTTAATTCTGTTAAAATTCCATCTATAACTCGGTAAAACTCATCATTTATCACACCGACTTTAAAATCACTTGGTAATTTCATTCTTTCCATTTCTAATTCTAAATTTTTTGCACGATCCGCATTCTCCTCTATAAAAATGAAGTTTAGTTGACAGCTTATTGGAAAGGAATGATCCTTGGCGACCCGTAGGGCAATTAAAGGTGAACCTTCCTCACCTCCAGAATATCTTCCCGGTCCGGCAAATCCGTCAATATAGTTGATTCTTTGATTATATTTACTTAGAATTGAAAACCAGGCTTGCAAATAGAACTCCAAAATTCTATGCTTTGCTGTCGTGTGCGGTTCAATATTCCATACAGTATCTTTGGGAACAGTCATATCTTCATAGAATTAATATTCAAAATAACTTCCTAAAAATAAGTTAAAGAAAAGCTTAATTAGAATCAATTGTTAATGTAACCCATAAATATGTAAGGTTTGATTATCGTTTATAATAATTATATTAGCAAGACTTTAAAGGAACACAATTCCCAAATACCAATTAAAATCAAACCAGACTGGTACTTCTAAATGATAACATTTGAGAAAAAAGACATATTGAATGTACAGGCTGAAGCTTTAGTAAACTCTGTCAATACAGTTGGCGTGATGGGAAAAGGGGTAGCACTTGCTGTAAAAGAAGCCTTTCCTGAGAATTATAAG
>JBBSDT010000321.1:0-4099 GCA_038240405.1 Ignavibacteria bacterium | reverse complement strand
TTCACAGATCATAATCATTTTCACTCAAAAATTCAAAATCATTTTTTCTTACTACAAACATACGAGCTTGGCAAAGAAAAATCGCCCGCTGGTGAAATAATGGCTAAATTTTAGTTTGAAAACTAAAAAATTTTAATGGTACGGTAAATTCATTATTCACTTATAACTAATAAAATTTTTCTTAACGCTTTCCCACTAAAATTTTTAACGCCATTATTTCACAGGCGGGTCGTTTTTTGAAAACACATATTTTGTTTAATTTTATTTTGTAATTACGGTTTTATTAATGATACAAAATTGTTTTGCATTGCAGTGAATTAGAATTCAATACTATAAGGATGTTGCCTTTTTACTTTTCGTTAATAATTTCAATTGCTTTCTCAAGCACTTCGTCTCTGCCCTTTGAAATACCTTCTATAGTCGGTTTTACTTCTATGTCGGGTACAATGCCTACTCTTTGAGTTTCCTTTCCATCCGGATAGTAAACAACAAGTCCGCTTATCCATGTTTTTATTCCCCCGGGAAGAATGACATCGGAGACATTTCCGTCAGCTCCAGCGGTTGTGCTTCCGATGACAATTGCATTAGGTATCGTTCTGAAGGCCATTGTAGTATATTCAGCCTGGCTTTGAGTTTGCTCATTCACTAATATTACAACTTTACCCCTGTAGGGATTTTCGTTTTTACCTCCGACATCTAATACCGGTGTCATTGTGAAAAGTCCGGGTGTTGTAATGCTTCCTTCAGTAAACTTTACAAAGCCGGTTAAGTTCGGCTGGAGATATTTACTCAAGGTGAATACAATAAATTCCGAAGGGTAACATCTTAAGTCAATTATAAGTCCTTTAGTCTTTAAAATTTCAGGCATGATTTCAGGAAGGTATACATTTTTTATACTTCCCGGATACAGGTAAGAAATTTCTGAATTTATCATTTTAAAACATGTATCTCTTTTTTGATATTTCTTATAGACATTTATCTTATCGCTTGAAAAACATTCTATTTGTGAATTCAATACTTCTCCGCCACGCTTATAACTTATATTCAATATCGTATCGTTCGTTCTCAATAAATTAATTGCCATGTTTCTTAATTGCATGGCAGAATTAGAGGCCGGATAATAAGGCGATCTTTCTGCAATTATCTCATCAACTGATTTGTTATTTATTGTTTCTATAATATCCCCGATTTTGAGACCGGATCTTTCACCTAAATCTTTATCATGATAATCTGTTACGAGAGCCTTATTTTCGACGAAAGTTATTTCGACAGGAGCATAATTCTTTCCTCTGTAATTTTCCAGTGCCATATCTCCTCTAATACTGGCATGCGTATCATGTATTCTTGCGATCAATGCCAGTGCAGTGAGTTTGTATTCCTGTTCATCCGAAGCGTTAACAAATTTTGGTATGAACTCTTTTAATACATCATTCCAGTTTTCTCCAATTAAATACTTTGACGGAAAATAATATTCAATAATGTTCCAGAATCTGTACAGGCTCAGCAACCTGAATCCAGCATCCGGAAAATTCATTGCCCTGTAAGATCTTTCATTTTTAAAATCAGGATTGTGTATACCGGGAAATAATCCGATGTAATAATTTTCATTTTCTCTGCGGGCATCTTTAATGTTATTCAGCTGAGCGGTTAATTTTTCTCCCAGTTCAGGATTGTTAATCCAGCTTAAATCAGGACTAATCTTTACTTCGCCTGTATTATGCAAACTTGCTTTTCCCGTGTCAATTTTTCCTAAACCGGCTATCCAATCCGATATATCAGCATTTCTATCCTGCGGATTACTTGCGGCAAGAATCTTTGGCATTATTCTGAACAACTCATAATCCCAGTTGTATTCACCTTTTGCGATTACAGGGTGATAGTATTTTAAAAAGCCCCAGAGCTTTCCAAGAGTAACTAAATTATTTATGTTTGAATCAGATAATTCAATTGATGATATTCTTGAACCTTCATTAAACTCTATGTCAGACTCTGCCTTGTATTTCTTAGGTTCTGTATAGTTAAGCTCGCTGATATTCTTACCGTCAATCAAGAGTTGAAAATCATCTGCCCACAACTGACCCGTACCCATAAGCAAAGCTCCGATATAAATTTTTCTTGTATTTACCGGGAATGGAAGCTTAACGGAATATTCTTTCCAGTCCGCAGTTCCCTGAATGTTTTTCTGCTCCATATTGTCAAATTCCAATACATTGTCAACTTCATCAAGACAAAGCATCAAACCTATTGGTCCTTCCGCTACATTTTTCATTTTTAAATAAGCTTTCACTTCTATTTCATTTCCCTGATAAGCAGCAGGTACTGAATGAAGAACAGATTCGAACGGAGCGCCTTGTTTATCCCGTTCCAGCAATATTGAATTTTTTCCGCTGTGTTTTTCAATTGTATCGATCTTCAAATTGAAAGCGCTTTGCTTGTCCTGGTACCAGCCATCAGGCACATTATTACCCGGTGTTGTCTTTTCGAAACCAAGGTTGAGTGATTCAATAAATTTATCCCTTTTTAATTTTTCTTCGGAGAGTTTTATACCATATTTTTCTTTGCTTAAAATCTTTATCGAATCAATTTGATAATTTCCCTGGTTTTGTTCGATATATTGATTTTTCTGTGCCTCAGTCATTCCCGAATAATCATTTAAAGGATAAATTTCCAGATGATATAACCCTTCCATACCAGCTGCAAATTCTATGTATTCCGGGCCATGGTTTCCGTTTGGAGAATCAAAGGAGTTTATTTTTTTGAAAGAAGGGTCTGATAAATCTATGACTACGTCAACGCCAAGCTGCCTAACGATCAGTGTACAAAACTCACCTTTACTTAATTTTATCTTATACTTCTGTTTCTCACCATTGAGCAATTTTTCATTATAAATTTGTCCATGCTTCAACGTTGTTTCCTTATCCTGGGAATATCCGTATGAAATACAGAAAAATAAAAAATAAATGATAATTATTTTTACCATGACCAATATTTATTAATTTTTTAAAAGTTTAGATGATTGTAATCTATAAAATATTTATTAATTATTATGGAACAATTAATTTTGGAAAGTTTTTTGTCTTTCATTGTTCTTCTTTAATATTTAGCCTACAACAAAATTAATAAATCTACTCTGCAATTGCAAAATATTACACAAAATTACAAATTATAAATTACAATAACTGTATTTTCTTATTAGTAATTTGAAATTTGAAATTTATAATTGAAAGACCGTGTTGCATTAAATTCAAAAATAATAAAGAACAGTTATTGGCATTTTATTCCGGAAAGGAGAATATTTAAAAATACTTTGCTATTATCTCATCGGCTACAGTATAGCCCTTTTCACTCAAACGAATAAGACCGTCTGCTTTAATTGCAAAGTTATTTTTAACTAATTCATCAATAGAATTCAGGTATTCTGCTTCAAACTCCTTCTTAAATATTTTCTTGTATTTTTCCAATACAACACCTGTGCTTCTCAGAGAAAGCATTATAAATTCAAGCTTCATCTGTTCATAAGTAAGCAGGTATCTGTTTTCAACCGGAAGAATATTTTTTTCCAGAGAAGAATTATATTTTATGATGTCGCGATAGTTATTCCATCTTTCAAAATTAATCATTGAATGAGAAGAAGGTCCAATGCCGATATATTCTTCGTAGTCCCAGTATTTTAAGTTATGTTTACAATAAAACTTCTCTTTTGCAAAATTGGAGACCTCATAATGAACAAACCCGTTGGAGATAAGCTTGTCAGAAACATAATTATAAAACACTGCTTCAATGTCTTCTTCGTTTTTCTTAACAATATTCCGTTCAAGTAATTTATACAGAGGGGTTTTTACTTCGTATGTTAATGTATATGCTGAAATATGCTTTACGTCCAGTTCAATAGCCTTTGATAAAGAATAGTTAATATCTTCAACCTTTTGGGATGGTAAGGAATAAATTATGTCAACATTTACATTATTAAAATACTTCACTGCATGTCTGACTACATCTTCTGCCTGTTTCGCAGTGTGACTTCTCGTCAAAAAATTTAACTCCCTGCCAATGAACGACTGAACACCCAGGCTTAACCTGTTTATTCCGGCGGACTTGT
>JBBSDT010000320.1:0-4102 GCA_038240405.1 Ignavibacteria bacterium | reverse complement strand
TTTTTCTTTTTTATCTTTTTCTTTTTAATGTTAACAACCGGTTCCTTCAAATTACTTTCAAACATCTTTTGATATGCTTCATAATAGAAAATAATGCTATTAACATAATTATAAGGTTCTTTCCAGTTGTCAAGAGTTCCATTCGGTGGCCTTTTGGAGTCTGGCCAGACAAGTGCCTGAATTGAGTCTTCCTTCACAGCCAAAAAAGGATAGGCTTCTTTTACATTATCCCAGCTTTTATAATCTTTACCAAAATATGCCGCTATTGTCATTGCATCTATTACCCTTCCGATCCCTGCGTTATAAGCAGCTAAAGCAAATTTATATTTATCTTCACCAAACTCTCTGAACTGTGATACCAGAGTGGCATAATAGTAAATTCCTGCAATTAAATTATTTTTCGGTGTTTGAGTATCTTCAAGCTCCAGGGTATTTTGCAAGCCTGCTCCGGTACGCGGCATGAGCTGCATTAATCCAAATGCTCCGGCATGAGATCGGGCATTAGCGTTGAAGTACGACTCCTGGCGTACGATTGCAAGAACGATTCTCCAGTCCAGTTTATAAATATTACATTCCTGCTTAATTACATCACCAAGCTCTTTAACGAGATTGTCAACATTCCCAAGCTTGAATTCTTTGCTTACCATCTGAACTTTTTCAGTAACGCGTTCCAGATCCTTTGCATTAATGCTTTTTGCCTGTTGTTTAAAGTTAGAGTTAGAGGTAAATAAATCAAATAATGTAGCCCAGTCTTTCATCAAATTTTCAACGTATAGGACATTATTGAAAGAACTCTGAGAAATCATATTGTTGAAATCTTTAACTTTTACTTTAGGGACACCCGTAGGGGCTGTTACAATATTTTTTCCACTGCTTGTAATTTCGGGACTTATGTTGTCAGAAGAATTATATAAAAGAGATTCTTTGTATGAATAAAAGATCAATAAGATTATTAGGGCAAGTGGAATTGCAAAAAAATAAATTTTCTTCACTCTAAGGATTGAATTTGTATCAGCTAATAAATTAACGGGATAAGTCCTGATATTCATTAAATTAATAAAACATATCAAATTAGAAAAAGTTTTACAATTGCAAAGGAAGGAGGAGTTTTAAGACTTTTTTCCCCTGATATAATTTAAAACAAGATGTATTTAGTTCCAATCCTACAAAATAAATTTACATCTATATTCCGGGTGCATTTATATTTACCCCCTTTCCCTTTCAACGATGAAAAGAAAGGTACTGCATAAAAAATCAATGTTTATAAAGGATTATTAAAAATTGAACGAAAATTTATACTCCGGATTTTGGTACATTGTATTCATAATAGATTTTGCGCTACTCAGAGAGTCTTACTTTGCGAATGATTTTTATGATTTGCAACACCAAAACAACATTAATATTTTCATTTTCAAGTATTCGCGATTGATTTTCAGTAGTTCGCAACTCATAAAAAGTAGTTCGGGATGTATCAAGTCCACTTCGCGATTTATAAAAGGTAGTTCGCTATGTATCGAATTTACTTTGCGATTCATTTTCCGTAATTAGTGATGCTTGAAATAGACTTCGCACTTGATGAAGGGTAGTTCGCCTCAGGTAAAGTGCAGACAGAGAACAATAAAAATCAGTTCGCGAGGGATACACAAGAGAATTCTTTACATAAAATTGATTTTTCCGGTCTTCTACAAGACTTCGGAATGCATTTTCGTTTGATTTCTTAGTATAAAATTTGCTTTTCTATACTTCCCCGAAACATTCCACCACATTTTCGTTTCTTTATTTTGTGTAAAATTTGCTTTCTTTTCCGGTTTTGTTTCTTTTCTGACTATTTTTGGTTTTAACAATCCGTTTGAAATTTCCTTTCCTGCTGTTGGACAAAAAATTCTACTACATTTCGTTTATTTTCCCACTGTATAAAAATTCCTATTTAAAGCATTTAATCTCAATTATTTAACAGTCGGGTTGATTGTCAAGGAAACACAATATTTGTCTATTTTTTTTTTTGTATCTGAAAGTTTATTAATTATAAAAAATTGTTTGACAGAAATGTCCCCGCGCTTCGAAAACTCTCATTTACAATTTTTAATTCCTTGTTACTTCTTTAGTATTTAATTAATTTTATAACTTATAAATAAAATAAGCAAAATTTGGATTTAAAGCTAAATGAATTGGAAAACGCACGTAAAGAACTCCATGCAAACCTTTCCTACGAAGAGCTCACTCCTCAATTTGATAAAGCCATAGAAAATTACAGGAAAAAGGCAAATATTCCCGGATTTCGAAAAGGTAAAGCTCCTTTGAATATGATCCGGAAACTTTATGGTGAAGGCATTGAATATTCAGCATTAGAAGATATCGCAAATGAAATTTTCATAAAATATATCACGGATAACAAACTTGATTTACTGGGAAAAGGAGCTATTACTGATATTGACTATAAGCCAAAAGAAAATTTCAAATTTAAAGTCGAGTTTGAAGTCCATCCGGAAATAAAAGTGGAAAACTACAAAGGATTGGAGCTGAAGAAAACAAAATATGTAATAGATGATTCTCTTGTGGATGATGAAATTCAGTATCATAGGTTTAGAAATGCTTCCTATGAGCTTGACGGTGTTGCAACTGATGATAATTATATGATAACAGCTGAATTGCAAAATCTTGATGAATCAGGGAACATTCTGATTGGTCAATCACAAAAGGGCTTAAAAGTTTATCTTGGTAATCCTGAAATCTATCCCGAATTTAAGAAAGGATTTAAAGGTATAAAGGAAGGAGAGGTCAGGATAATAGATTCAAAAAATTCCGAAGGCGGAAACAAAAAAGTTGAGATAACATGTACCAAAGTAGAGAAGCTTGTGTATCCTGAAATGGATGAAGATTTTTTTAAGAAAATTACAGGGAAAGAAAATATTAAAACTGAAGATGATTTTAGAAATGAAATTAAGACCGAACTTCAAAAAATATATGATACGATTTCTCTAAAAAGACTCAATCTGGATATAATGAGTGAGATGATTAAGCAAAATGATATCACAGCACCCGAGAAATACATTGAAGCCATTCTTAGCGGAATGCTTGAAGATTACAAACACCAGTTCCCAAAGCATCAGCTTCCTAAAGATTTCAATGAAGAAGAATTTAAAAAAGAAAAGAGAGTTGATGCAATACTTCAGGTTAAATGGTACCTTATCAGGGATAAACTTATAGAAACCGAAAATTTTGAAGCCAAAGATGAAGATTATAAAAAAATTGCAGAGTTAGAATCTCCGAAATTTAACATTCCTTCTGATAAATTAGTCGAAGCTTATAAAGGAAATGAAGAGGTAAAATTGAAGATTCTGAATGCCAAAGTACTTGATATGATTATTTCTAAAGCTAAAATTGAGGAGGTTGAAGAGATTAAGAAGAAAGAGCAGGCTCCAATGCCTGATGAAGAAGAGTAATTAACGAATAATTTGTTTGACAAATTATTCCAAAACAAAATTAAATTAACAATAAATGAACTATAAAGATTTAATAAAGAGAAATGAAGATAAAATAAATAGCGAAATGAGACCGGTATACAGCCAGCTTGTTCCTATGGTTGTCGAACAGACTTCAAGAGGAGAGAGGGCTTACGATATTTATTCCAGACTATTAAAAGAAAGAATTATTTTTATGGGAACAGCAATATATGATGAAGTTGCTTCGTTAATAATTGCTCAGCTTTTATTTTTGGAATCGGAAGACCCCGATAAAGATATTATGATTTACATTAATTCCCCAGGAGGAAGTGTCACTGCCGGGTTAGGTATTTATGATACGATGCAGTATATCCGACCGGATGTAAGTACAATGTGCGTAGGGATGGCTGCTTCTATGGGACAATTGCTGTTAACGGGGGGCGCTCCCGGCAAAAGAATAGCGCTGCCATATTCAAAAATTCTTATGCATCAGCCCTGGGCAGGCGGGCTGCAGGGACAAACCACTGATATCCTGATCCATGCAAGAGATATGGAAAAAACGAGGGAAACCCTATTCAGAATAATCGCAAAACATTCCGGCCAGCCTTATGAAAAAGTTATGGAAGATGCCGAGAGAGATAATATTATGAACCCTGAAG
>JBBSDT010000319.1:0-4102 GCA_038240405.1 Ignavibacteria bacterium | reverse complement strand
TTTCAATAACACTCTTCGAGACCTTGTCACGCCTCCCACAGGTCAGTCCATTACAATATCGTTAGGACAGACTAACAATTATTCCCAGGCATACAGTATAGCCGGAGCAATCAATCAGCATAAAACCGATTTAATTGTTTTTGTTCAAAGAATATCTACAAAGGAAGTTCTGGGTGTAGAAGAAGTGAGGCTCCGGTAAAAAATAAAGTTTATAACAAGTCTCATACCTTCGTCTATTTTTTTTGATCCTGTTTGGAATTTTATAATTTGTGGTTAGTTTATTAGGTGATTGATTGTCAGAGTCCCTCGCTAAAGCGAGGAGACTCTGACAGGGGCTAAGGGGCTAGAATAAAATTATGGAATATCATAAAAGCATCCACTTTTTTTTTCTGATCCTGTTGGTGACCAAAAGTTTGCCTGAATGAAGTTGCCAAATTTTAAGAGTGTTTTGTGCAAACTTTTTGGAACACCAACAGGGGCGGAGCACTTTATAAAAAGAGGGCAGGACAAAACTTTTTCTTTTAAGTTTAATCTTTGATAAAATTCCCGCTCGGAATCTTCAGAGAGTCTTTCGCCCTCTTTATATATTATTATGTCGTTTTTGTCGCTTTAATTTTACCAGTTTTTTATACCAGTACATAATACCTCCTTGTTTATTTAAGTAAAATAAGTTTTTTAGTATCTAAAGGAATACCATTTACATACAAACTATAAAAATAAATTCCTGTTGTAAAATTGCCTGCTTCAAAAACCACTTTATAACTACCTGAATTGAGCTTTTCATTTACTAATGATTTAATTTCGTTTCCCAAAATATCGTACACCGTTAACTTTATGTAAGTAGAATTGTTTAAACTGAAATTTATACTTGTTGTCGAATTAAAAGGATTAGGATAGTTTTGTTCTAGCTCAAACCTACCTGGAATATTTGATGAGAGAGTTTGTATCCCCACAAAGGGCTGTCCACCATTCGTCGTATGCCATATCCTTCCCGGATTCCCACACGCCCACACTACGCTATCATTTAAAGCAGAAATACTTATAAAATACCCGGCAGATAGATTTTCTCTACGCCAATTTGCTCCTCCGTTAATTGTTTTCCAAATATAACTTGTTCCACCTACCCATCCTATGGAATCACTCTTAAATCTTACGCTATATAACGATTCGACCACTCCTTCAACAATTCCAACTTCATTCCAACTGGTACCAAAATCTGTGGTCTTGTAAACCAGGTTTGTTCCATTTGCAACTGTAAATCCAGTATAATTATTTATAAAAGAAACCCTGTAAAAATCACCGGCTCCTGTTATTGCAAAAGACAACCAATTGTCACCACCGTTAGTTGTTTTGTGAATAACCGTCGCTCCATCCACTCCCACCCCATTTAAACTATCTTTAAAATACATATCTCTTGGCCATCCGTTAGTAAAAGCTGAAATAAATGTTATTCCTCCATTAGTAGTTTTCTTCACATCACCCTGTCCCATAACATTATTTTCACCGATCCACCCGGTGTTTTCATTCAAGAAAAAAACACTGAAATAATCTCCACCTTCGCCAATAGGTTCGTTTTCTATTGCAATCCATTCATTACCACCATTTGTCGTCTTTAAAATTGTTCCATAGTAACCCACGGCATATACTACATTATCATTTACAGGATGAATTCCTAATATATGTTTATTTGGTACGTTTGTTATTTGAGTAGTCCAATTAGTCCCTCCATTAGTTGTCTTTAATACCACCCCAGAATTTCCACAAGCCCATCCGGTATTTCTATCAATAAATTCAATATCTTCTAAAGGAGATGTTACGCCACTCTGTTGAAGCATCCATTGAGAAAAGCAATTTGAAGTATGTAAAGAAATAATAATTAATAATAAAATTATTAATTTCTTTTTGGAAATAATAAACTTATAATGATTTGCATTCATGATGCTATGAACTTTTACTTATTTGAAATATTCCTTTAGAGTATCGGGGGGTGGTAAAATAACGGAGAAGTATTACTATCTGCTCTTCAATGAGAATGTTAATTTAAATTATTTAATAAGCTATGCATTAATCCTTGCTTACAATATTCGGGCTAGAAATTGTTTTTGTTCAAAGAATATCTACCAAAGAAGGTCTGGGTGTAGAAGAAGTTAAACATTCTCAAAATTTACATTTCACAAATCCCCGAAAAAGATTTTTGAAGCTTTTTCATTAAGAAGTATATTTATTCAATAATTAACAATTATGAATACTTATATTTTCTTATTGATGCTTTTCATTTTTCCGGACATTGTATTCTCTCAGACAGATAGCACGGGAGAAAAAAAGGATACTACAGATCTCAGAAATTTTATTCAGGATGAGAAGCTTCTTGAAGATTTGAAATCCGAAGATGAAGATTCCAAGCTTCTCGACAATCTCGAAAATCTGAAAAGCAATCCTTATGATCTTAACACAATAACTTCCGGGCAACTTCAAACTATTCCTTTTTTAAATTCAGTTATTGCAGTAAAGATTATCGAATACCGCAAGAAGATTAAATTCTTTAACTCAAAAAGAGAGCTGTTAAGAGTTGAAGGTATGACAAATGAATTGTATGAAAAAATAAAACCTTATCTGATCGCAAAACAATCTGCAGACGATGTCATTATTGATGAGGAAGGCAGAGTCTATAAAACGGCCAGGTCCAAAAGTATTTCATGGAAATTACGTTCACGCCTTTCGCAGGATCTTCAGCCAAAATCCGGATTTTTGGATAGCAAATACCAGGGATCCCGTCAAAGACTATACAACAGGTTTACTGTAGAATTTAAAAAAGAAAATTCGACAATTGCAGCAAACCTTACTGCAGAAAAGGATGCAGGTGAAAAGAATCTAACCGATTTTGTCTCCGGCTTTCTTGGGATTAAAAATTTCAAGAATATCAAATATCTTGTAGCCGGCGATTATGAATTAAATTTTGCACAGGGTCTGGCGATGAACGGATCATTGGGTTATTCTAAAGGAAGTGAAGCAGTAAATGCTTTGAAGAAAAAGGATAAAGAAATTAATTCGTATAGCTCAGTCAATGAAACTCAATTTTTCAGAGGAGCAGCTGCTAAGGTAAATATCGGTCACTTAAACTTTGATTTATTCTTTTCTAACAATCACTACGATGCCGTTATAGATACATCCTCAGATCAGGTAACAAGCTTTTATTATGATGGTTATCACCGGACAACAACTGAAATTAACAGAAAAAATTCAGCAAGAGAGAATATGTTTGGCGGCAGGTTAACATTTGAAAACGGAAGCATGCGCCTGGGTGCAACTTACTGGACAAGCAAATTTTCCAAACCAATAGTTCCGGATTCATCAAAGCATCTCTTTAAATTTACAGGAACAACCGCAAACATGATCGGGTTTGATTATGATTTTGTTTATAAGAATATGAATATATACGGAGAGCTTGCTAGATCTCAATCTCATTCGATTGCCGGTATCAGCGCTTTACAAATAACATTTTTTAAAATTGCCGATTTGATTTTTTCTTATCGTAATTATTCAAAAGATTTTGCACCTGTTCATTCGTTCGGATTTGGGGAAAGAAATGGTGATACCTATAATGAAAGAGGTTTCTATTCCGGAATTTCACTTAAATTACTTAAAGGACTGGTTGTAAACAGTTATTTTGACCAATATGAATTTCCTTACAGAACTTTCCTCAATCCGCTACCGGCGTCAGGAAAAGATTTTCTTATAAACTTTGAGTGGAATGCTGTTAAAGATCTTGATTTTATTTTGAGATATAAAAATGAAAGTAAAGAAGAAGCAAGGACGATCATCGACGAGGCTAAGCGAACAGTTAAAAAAATTGATGAGAAAAACCAGCTCAGTTTAAGAACAGGGTTTTCTTATCGCGTGGGCAGCAGATTCAGACTTACCAGCAGGTTTGAATATGTATTTACGGATTACCGTAATTTCGGAGGGGATAATAAAGGTATAATGTTTTATTCGGACATAAGGATAATTCCTGTTAAAGGGTTGGTTTTCAATACAAGATTTGTTTTTTTTGATACAGACAATTATGATAGCAGAATTTATGAGTTTGAAAATGATATAAAAG
>JBBSDT010000318.1:0-4109 GCA_038240405.1 Ignavibacteria bacterium | reverse complement strand
TCATGAGCAAAAGATTAAAAGATTAAAAGATTAAAAGATTAAAAGATTAAAAGATTAATAGTTTCTTTTAATTTATGAGTAAAACGAAGTTAAGAAATCCTTTAATCCCTTAATCCTATAAATCCTAATTCAGACAATTAATCAAATGAATCATGGTTCAGACAATTCCTCAGATGAATAAGATCTACAAACAAAAAAGTCCTTCTATACATCATAGAAGGACTTTAAAAAAATATCTAATTGAAATACTTTATTTTATTAACACAAATTTCTTTGTATTGACATAATTTCCAGCAGTGATTGTATAGAAATAAATTCCTGAATTTAAATTGGAACCGGCATTAAAGTTTGTAGAATAATTTCCGGCTGCCTTAAACTCATCAGCAAGCGTAGCAACTTCTTTTCCCAGAGCATCATAAACCTTCAATGTAACTTTAGATGCAGACGGGATTGAAAAATTAATTGTGGTAGAAGGATTAAAAGGATTCGGATAATTTTGTTCTAATTTATATTCTGTTGGAATTAAGCTATTAGTTGATATTACCTCGGTTACGTTATCCGTAAGTTTTAAAACAGCACCGCTTGAAGTTATTGCAAACCCATAGACAATTGTACCGTTTCTCTCAAAATCCATGTGCGAAATTCCTGTAAGTCCGGATGTAGTCATTGTTGTCCAGTTTAATCCTCCGTTAGTACTTTTACTTACACACCCGGCTGGGCCTGTAGCTCCTGACAGGTAGCAGGTATTAGTAGCATCAACCCATTTCATTGTGCAAAGGCCTCCAACAGTTGTACCTGTTGAGACGGTTGTCCATGTAACTCCGCCATTGGTGGTTCTGGATATGCTTGGTAGAGAAGTGCTGGAAGCAAGAATTCCTATCGAAGCATCTTTGAAAGCTATTCCTGAAGTAAATGTGCCGGTGATTGAAGAATTTCTTTTATTCCATGTAGTACCGCCATCGGATGTAACTATAAATGAAGGGGGTGATGCATTGCTTCCCCATCCATAAAACGAGTGGCTAACAGCGACTACCGAATTCACTGAGGATGCAATTCCTGGGTATCCGGGAGGGTTGGTTACAGTCCAAGTAGCTCCTCCGTCCGTTGTTTTTGAAAGATAATAAGGCGTGCCGGCTCCGTTAGGTGGATCACTTTCTGCAATTCCGAAAGTCGGCTCAGTTCTTGAAAATGCAATACCGTTAAAAAAGCCTGCGGTACCGCTTGTATGTCCAACAACTGTCCAGTTTGTTCCGGCATTAGTAGTTTTGTAAAATGTTGCATCTCCGCCAGTTGTTCCACCTGGATTACCGCCGTCTGCTACAAATGCTGTATTTGCATCCAGAGCCCAGACAGTGTATAAATTAAGAGCGATACCGGTAGTAGGTACTGTGATCCAGTTCGTTCCGGCATTCGTTGTCCTGTAAACTGCCGGAGTAGTTTCTCCACCTACTATCCAAACAATGTTGCGGTCCACTACAGATACTGCCGGAGATGGATTTGTAATTCCTAAATTAGAAAGGGCTCCAGCAATTGTCCACTGCGAATAAGAATACTTAACTGTAACAAGAAACAGCAGGGCGGCAATAATGGAAATAAACTGTAAATTTTTTCGTTTCATTTTTTCTCCCAATGTTTAATTAACAAATATTTTTTTGATTATTTTATGTATTATTTATAAAAGAATCAAGATTAAACAATTTAAAGCTTCTTTATTCAACTTCATTAAAATTCATTTTAAAATTAGCTAAAGACTTCTATCGCACAAATTTAGGCCTTGTTTTTATCTGCCTAAGGAATTACAATGCTATTGTGTTAATTTATTTATGCCTCTGCCTTTCGACCCCAAAGACCAATAACCTACAAGACCTAAATAATCCCAAAAATTAATTCAAAAAGTTTTCTTAATTAACTATTTTATTAACTAAAATTGTTTAAGGAGAAATTATGCAATTTTTCAGATCTCTATTTTTATTATTAAGCATTTCGTTAATCGTCTTTGCTAATTGGTATTGTACAGATACTGCAATTCCAGTTACTGCTAAAACCGAAAACAAAACGGATCCTCGTAACGGACATGTCGGTCAAACTTTCGATAATTCATATAATTTAACTATTTTAGAGAATGTTAAATTGACACAAAACGATAATAGTGTTACTTATGAATTTCGACAAACTGCAGGGTATAGTTGTAATGTTTGTTTCTCTCCCCCAACTGTGACTAATGATAGTTTTTCCACGCCTGCTGCATCTCGTTACGAAGGTACTACTTTAGTCGAAACAGTATCTTTTAAGTTTTCTAAAGGAGTATCTTGGAAATGTCAAGATCCTAATCATGCTGGATATTTTCATATCTATCGAAATACAACACAATACCTGAACGAACATCATTTATTTGGATGCGTAAGTGATGCCTCTTGCACCGGATTAAGCACCGGCAGTTACAGTAATGTCAACACTGGTGTATCGTTACCAGCAAGTTCAACAATTCATGTTCAATACGGAATTGATGTTTTAACGGGAGGGGATTGCAATTAATTCTTATTTATAAATTGTAAGTAGGACAAGTGCAACACTTCTGCTTACTTACAATTTATTTAATTACTTTATCAAATTCATTTTCCTGGTTTTTTCAAAATCCTCCGAGATTAGCCTGTAAAAGTAAACTCCGCTGGGAAGATTAGTTCCATCAAACTCTGCTTCGTAGCTGCCTGAATTCAGATAACCATCAACAAAAGATTCAATTTCCGTTCCAAGAATGTTATACACTTTCAGGCTTACATGACTTCTCATTGGTATTGAAAAGTTAATTTTTGTAACCGGGTTAAATGGATTAGGATAATTCTGATACAAATCAAATTTGTCTGGATTCACAGACGTGATGTTAATTATTTTATCAAAACTATTAACTATTGCTTTTATTTCAGTTCCGTTTCCCGTCATTAATAAATGAGGAACATATATGTCGCCTCCCCAGGTTGGACCGCTGTAATAGTTATAGGTGAATGGAATTTGCTGAAATGTTGTATGTAAGTCCTGACTGAAGGTAAAATATTTTCCCTGAACGGGGTCTGAAGCTCCGTTCCCCACGTAAATTCTTCCTTGCCCGGAAATTGAGAATCGCGGATTTATAGTTCCTGAATTTACAAGATCAATCGAAGAATCCAGATCAACTCCGGTTTGCTGATTTATCCGGAATATTTTTTTTCCGAAGGGTGCATAAACAGTACTGTCCTTTCCTATAGCTATCTGTGTATAAGTCCCAACTGGCTGTGGAATATCTCTTGACCATAATATATTCAGGCCCGTACCATTGTCTTTAATTGCATACAACATACCCCCATCCCGTATGCAATATACAACTCCATTCCTTGAAACTGTAAATGGAATTTCCTGATCGCCATCTCCCGGCAAGGCAGGAGAAGAATATTTTGTAATACCGGTTCCTGCATCGATAGCAATTATTGTTTTTGGTGTTGTAATACTTCCCTGCCAGGCATAAAGCGTATTTCCGTTAATGCACATACACTCTGCACCTGTATTGGGAATAATTCTGCTGTTTGTCCATACCGTATCGCCGTTTAAATTATTAATCCTCATAATTCTTTTATTGTCGGACCCCGGAACAATCAAATCTCCATTTGAAGTAAAAACTGCTGTCCAGATTATCCCTCGTTCAACTGTAAATCTTGACTTCCAAATTAAAGATCCTGTGGTTGAATTGAGAGCAAAAATTGTATCATAACCGTTTTGCTGAAAATCTCTCGCATACACTTTATCATTGTCAAATCCCATTATTACATTTACCCCTGAGCTCTCCCCATAAAGCCAGATAGAATTGGAGCCAAAGCCAAAGCTGAATGCTGAAATCAACGCCCGCAGAGGACTTAAAGAAGTATATCGTGTTGTTACAAATTTATTACCATAGGTAAATAAAGGCATTCCCCAAAGACTTGATGGTGCATTGAATGTTCTGTTGTAAGGCAATCCGCCATCCAGGAAGTTTTCATTATAGCCGCTTCTGTTATTATTCCCGCCAACGGTAGGAGAATTAAGAAAAACTTGTGAAATTCCGGGATGAGAAACACCAAACATAAAAATGAATATAATTA
>JBBSDT010000317.1:0-4146 GCA_038240405.1 Ignavibacteria bacterium | reverse complement strand
ATCGAGACTGCTTTCATCAGAATAAACTTTATTATAGTTTATTCCTCTTTCCTTCAGCTCCTGTATGCTTCCAATACATTCATAATGTTCTTTTTCATTTTCATCGGTGTAGTACCAAATTGGCAGGGGAGTGCCCCAGAATCTGTTTCTTGATATAGCCCAGTCACGGTTTTCTTCGAGCCACTTTCCAAACCTCCCCGAGCCAAAAGATTCAGGATGCCAGGAAATTGTCTTATTAATTTTAATCATTTTATCCTTATATTCGGTGGTCTGAATAAACCATGAATCCGTTGCATAATACATCAGAGGAACGTGATGCCTCCAGCAATGAGGATATGAATGAATGAACATTTCTTTTTTATATATTCTCCCGTTATTTTTTAAATCTCTTATTATATCCTGATCTGCATCTTTAAAATTTTTTCCTGAATATGGAGTGATGCTTGAAATAAACCGGCCGTCTTTTCCCACTGCCTTGAATAAAGGCAGTTTATATTTTAAACCGATTTGATAATCATCTTCGCCAAATGCCGGTGCAACATGAACAATTCCGCTGCCATCTTCTAAAGTTACAAAATCACCCAATGTTACATAAAATGCTTTTTTGTCATCTTTTAAAAAATCAAAGAGCTTTTCATATTCTATAAGCTCGAGGTCTTTTCCGGAAAATTCCTTTTCAATTGTGTACTCATCCTTTATTACGGGAAGTCTTTGTTTTGCTAAGATTAAGACCTCATCTTTATCAGTCTTTATTTTTACATATTTTGCTTCGGGATTTACTGCAAGAGCGGCGTTTGAAGGCAGTGTCCATGGGGTAGTAGTCCATACTAAAAAATCACTATCTTTAAATTCTCCGGAGGTAATTTTAAACTTTACAAAAACTGAGGGATCTTTCAGATCCTGGTAGCCTTGGGCAAGCTCATGTGATGATAAAGGTGATTCGCAAACCGGACAATAGGGCAGTATCTTGAAACTTTTGTATATTAATCCAGCATCAAAATATTTTTTCAGAGCCCACCACACCGATTCAATATAACTATTATGGAATGTTACATAGGCATCATCAAGGTCCAGCCAGTAACCCATTCGTTCAGTTAATTCTTCCCATTCTTTTTTATAAATAAAAATTGATTCTCTGCACGCTTTGTTAAATTCGATGCTTCCGTAATTCTCAATTTCTATTCTGGATTTAATTCCAAGTTTTTTTTCTACTTCAACTTCAACAGGCAAGCCCTGTGTATCCCATCCGGCTTTTCTGAAAACCTGAAATCCCCTCATTGCTTTATACCTGCATACGAGATCTTTAATAGTTCTTGAGATTACATGATGTATTCCGGGAGTACCATTTGCAGTAGGAGGACCTTCATAAAAAGTAAATGACTTACTACCGTCTTTTAAGGTAATACTCTTTTCAAAAGTATTGTCTTTTTGCCAGAAATCCAGTATTTCTTTTTCCAATTCCGGCAGGAATATATTTTCGGGTAAATTATTGTACATTCAAAATGAAATAAGTGGTTAAGCTAAAAAAATACTCTTGTAATATCAATGAATAACCGATTACGGAAAGGCACTTAATGGCAGTTCGAATAAACTTGCCATAATGTCTTTATATGTATAAATTTTTTTATGGAAATTGAGTATTGCTGAAGATAAATTGATTTACTGGGATTTTGTAAAAATTTTTTCCTAAAAACACACTTTTCATTAGAAAATGTGACCACTTTTTCTTACAGGGAACTCCCTACATCTCACAGGGAACTCCCTGCATCTTACAGGGAACCCCCTGGATCATACAGAGAACTCCCTGCATCTCACTGGGAACTCCCTGCATCTTACAGGGAACTCCCTGGATCATACAGAGAACTCCCCGCATCTCACTGGGAACCCCCTATACCTCCCAGGGAAACTACTCCATCTCCCAGGGAAACCCCTGCACTTTTCAGGGGAATCCCTGCACTTTTCAGGGAAATCCCTGACATTTCCAGGGAAATCCCTGTGAGATAAAATATATTCCCTGTAATGTAAAAAAAGAACCCGGAAAGTTATTTTGGTCTCCCTGCTATAAAATTTGGTTTCCCCATGAATATAATTGGTTTCCCTGAGATCATAATTGGTTTCCCTGAGATCATAATTGGTTTCCCTGAGATCATAATTGGTTTCCCCATGAATATAATTGGTTTCCCTAGGATTTATTTTGGTTTATCATTAAGAAATAAGGGTTTGTATAAAAACAAAAAAGATTTCTCTTCGTTATTCTTTCATAACCCTTCTTTATTAAAAAATGTTACTATATTCTAAATTCTGAACCTGAAATGTGATATAGGTTTGCTTTTTAGCAAAACGGTAATGACAAAATGTAATTTTCTTTAGTTTATATTAAACAGGTACTTCAGAAAGGAAGGAATGGGTTATTTCCGAATTGAAAAGTTTTTCTTGCTGCGGTCATTTATTTGAATTGTCTTCTTAATCTTTGAATTTGGTTCTCTTTTTTTGAGTTGTTATCTGGTTCTTTAATTCTTTCTCAAAATTTTTACGTAAAATCAGAGTTTTGGCTATTTGCTGCGGAGTTAAAAAGGTTTTTAAATCTTTGAAGAAATTTCTTCGCTGTTCAAGAAGTCTTGATTCTATATCAAACAGCTGTTCCAGCTTTGAATCCATGTCACTTGCTGAAGGATCCATCTCTAATGTATTCATCAGCTCTTTCTTTTCTTTTGCTATTTTACGAATCTGTTTATTATTCTCCTTATATGATTCTAAAAATTTATTTGCGGTAGGCTCGTCCAGAGCAAGACTTTCAATGATTTTTTGTTTCATCAAAGAATCTAATCTTTCACGGAAAATTTTATTTTCACGATCAACCTGTGCTTGTGACAAGCCAGAATATAAGATCAATATTACAAATAAAATTTTGCTAAAAAGGTTCATATTTAAATTTGGGACTTACTTAAAGTTTCAAGAATTTCTTTCTGTTGTTCGGGAGTAAGATCTTTAATCTCATCATCTAAATTGTTGTCTTCTTCAGGGTTATCTTTTGTAATTAAAAGATCTTCGTCTGCATCATTAACTGCACCTTCGGATTTATCAACATTGTCTGCTATAAGATCGGAATTCATATTCTCCTGAATAACGGGCTGAGTAGGTTGATCCGGCTGGATAATCTGATTTGCCTTAAGGGGTCCTGGGGTGTTAATACTCTTTTTATACTTCTTTATGTAACTGACATTCTCATTTGATTCTTTTACAGAAGACTTCTTAGTACTCAATTGCTCGTCAGAATTTTGCTGAGATAATAAATTTTTATTTCCATCATTATTTTGATTTTGTTTCTCTGACAGCTGTGGATTGTTTTTTTGCTCTTGTTGAACTACTTGATTCTCCGGTTTGTAATTGCTTTTAAAATTAGTGTAATAGAACACTGCGATCAGTATAATAGTAAGAGCGGGAACTAAAATTTTCCAGAATATACTTATTCTATTCCAGATATTCTCGTTTGTAACTGCATTTACCCTGTCATTTATTCTTACTGATAAATTATTAAAATAGCTGTCTCCGGGACTTTCGAGCTTTGCAGTTTTCAAAAAATTCATTGAACTGCGGAGTTCATCAAATTCATTTTTAAATTCGGCATTATTTTCGATTTCATTTCTAATCAAGTCGCTTAGTTCTTTATCCATTGACTTATCCGAAATATAGTCCGGAAGGCTATATACTAAATCTTCTTTGCTAAATTTTGTCTTCATGATCTGAATTAATTAATTTCAAATACTTCAAATTTCTTGTTGCCTTTTAAAAACTTTTCTATTTTTTTGATTGCATGAAAATAATTTGCCTTCATACCTCCGACGGATTTATTCAGAATACTTGAAATTTCCTCATAAGTCAGGTTGTCATAATACCTCATGTTGAATACCGCCCGTTGCTGCTCGGGAAGTGAACTTATAGCTTCTTCCAGTAAAGTTGTCATTTCCTTTGCCTCCATATTTTCATCAGCATGTTTATCGGTTGATCGTAAGTTTGCATTATCCATGGTCACTTTTCTGGAAATTATTTTTTTATTCTTATTCAAATGATTTAATGAATAATTGATTGCAATTTTATATACATATGTGAAAAGCTTTGACTCACCTCTGAATTCATTAATAGATT
>JBBSDT010000316.1:0-4159 GCA_038240405.1 Ignavibacteria bacterium | reverse complement strand
ATTCTGATGATTTTTCCTATGCGGTGACTTCAGACATTCACGATAATATTTATGTTACAGGTTCCAGCATGGATTCTACAGGGAATGGTGATAACTGTCTGACAATAAAATATGATAGTTCAGGAAATGTTATTTGGATTAATAGAATACCAACAAACCTAAACATTGCATACGTTGGATATGATATAGTTACAGATAGTTCTCAAAACGTTTATATAGCCGGTCAGTTAAATGGACACACTTCAACAATAAAATTAATCTGAATTGAAATGTTATTTGGTCAAGAGTTTTTCCGGAAGGTTATGCATTTGCTACAAATTTTCCTGTCATAATTCTTGATTCTATAAATAACATTTACGTTACAGGTATCAGTAATTCATTATTTGCAGATTATGCTGCAATAAAATATGACAATAACGGCAAACAAATTTTCGTTGTGACTTATGGAAATTCTCCTATGGGCTATGACTTTGTTGAAGATATGGCAATTGATAAAAAAGGAAGTGTTTATCTTACAGGAAGGAGCACAGGTGCTTCTTATGATATTGCAACTGTCAAGTTTTCAGAAATAATAACAAATATTTCTTCAAATAATATTCCACCTCCAGAATATAAGCTTGAGCAGAACTATCCCAATCCATTTAATCCGACAACGAAATTCATTTATGAATTACCAAATACAAATTATGTTACTTTAAAAGTTTATGATGTATTAGGAAATGAGGTTGCAACTCTTGTCAATGAAAAGCAAAATTCCGGAAGTTATGAAGTAAATTTCGATGCGGGTGAATATGGATTGTCGAGTGGAATGTATTTTTATACTTTGTTATCGGGTAATTTCTCTATGACTAAGAAAATGATTTTGATAAAATAATATTACTGATAATATACAGCTCCCACAATACAAGTAATACCCTTAATCCACTTTAGCAATGGAAATCTCCCTGCAAAAGCATCAGGTTATGAAATTTAATTGCAGGTGTATAAGATCAGGACGGTAGGATTGCGGTTACAAAATTATTGGAATTATTGTAGGCTATAATCAAATCAGTAAGATCCACAACTCTATCGCCATTTACGTCGGCACTTAAGTAGCCCGAAGCAAAGCTTTGTGCAGCGTTAAAGATAAGTATAAAATCAGATAAATCTATTTCACCACTCTGATCAACATCACCATTGTAGATCGCAAACCTGCTGGCAGCAGAGTCAATCTGAATCATATTACTGCCAAAAGCCTGAGTTTGGGCAAAGCTAAAATCATAATTAAGAGTATCATTCTCAAACTTTTGACCGGGAGTATTGCTCCAGGTGTCGATAGAATTTCTTTGCTGAATCTGGATGTAATAATTTACATCATTTACTGCGTTTACAAGAGTCATTACTCCCCTGCCGGTTGAATCCAGGAATACTTTTGAAGAATCAACAATTGTAAAAGGAGAAGAAGTAGTTCTCAGATATATCCGGACTGTATCGCGAATCATTTTACCGGATGAAGTATTATAAAGGCCCTGAAATAAAGTTTTCAGGCTAAGAATGCGGAACCTTGGAAGATCATTTTCAGATTCGAGAGAGACGCTAAAATTTGGTTTTGATGGATCATTGCTTGTGATAGTCATGATGGCATCCTGCAGCGGATTATCATTTTCAGTCGGAATTTTTTTTCCGCGGTTAAAAGCATTGGATGTAAGCTGAACCACACATAATCCGCTGTCATTTGGAGGAACTGGTCCTGGAAATGAATTAACTATGGAAAATTTTGAAGCGTATTGACCGCTGAATACAATATCATACAAATTAAGATTTGATGTTCCTACATTTTTGACATAAAAATTTTTTCTCAATGAATCTCCCCTGCTGACAGAACCGAAATTTAAGATTGAATCGGAAGGAGAATTTAATCGTATGCTTGGGCTTGGTACTCCGGTAGTCTTTGTAAAATTTAAAATTACACTATCATACACAGCAGCATTTCCAAGGAACAGATCATAATTTAAAATTTTCCAGTTGCCCGCAGCGCTTGTTCCATTCAAGCCATTTAATAAATAATCTCCCTTGAACAATCCATTCAGATAAGGAGGCGTACCTGCAAACCAAAACTGAGTTGCTGAATCAGACACCGTTGCTCCGCTTATATCGGCACCATGGTCTCCGTTTGAAGCAAACAAGCATTTCTTATTATTATTCGGATTGCCGTTCGGTGAACACAATTCGATTATTTCCTCATGGAGAGAGGGGTGCCTCATATAAAGTGTTACGTTTGTATTGAGGATCGGAAAGTCTGAAATATAAACCGGATTCGAATATGAAACGCCGCCGTCGGAAGCGCTGAATCCATCCATTCTGTAGGAAGAAGTTGTTAGTTTTCCAACCGCATAATAACAAAGACAACTCCTGCTTTTTGCACCGTGCGGAAAAGTTGATTCATTACCTGCATTATCTCGGGCTGTTATGTAATATTGAACCTGTGTTTCAAAACCCATGCAGGGAAGAGTAAAAGTATACACATTGGATGATCTGGATGATGCTGTTACCGAATCAAACAGACTCCATACATTGTTGTTCTTATTGATTCTGAAAAATAGTTTAGGCCGATTTAAGGAATCGGCAGGAAGCGGTGAACCGTCCTGATCTATAATCTCTGCAGAAATTCTTGTTGGATAAGTGCTCGATATTGAAGATGCATTTAAATGTACAATAGTTGGCGGCGTAACATCCACTCCCGCGGCGAGACGGACTGAATTATATGCATTTACTCTTCCATACCCGTAATAATCATTCCATCTTCCGTAAGGTTTTATCGTGCTATAAGAGACATTATCAATTTTATCGCATCCCCTATATAATTTATCCAAAACATCAGCTCTCGTAAATGAAGAATTAACGGATAAAATTAATGCCGCAATACCGGCTGCCTGAGGACAAGCACAGGAAGTACCATTGAATGAATTATAATAATTTCCATCCACACCGCCTTCTGTCTCACTGTTATGGTTATATCCGTATCCGCCCTGGTTATCAGTTGTGAAACATACTGTTGGAGCAACAACATCAAGATCACCGAATTCATTTGCTCCGTAATTTCCTCCCCACCAGAACTGGTTACCTGTACCAGGAGCTTTTTTTTGATCATGCGGAGTTGAACCCCCTACTGCTACAGCATTATTTAAATAAGATGGGAACCATGGAGAATCATGTCCGTCATTACCGGAGGCAAATAAAATAACGCATCCTTTTCCGTCACGACCGTTTATTGCCGCATTGTTTATTGCATCAGTAACAACAGAATTAGCAGTTCCGCCATTCCAGCTGTTGCTGATTATGTCAATTCCTCTGACTCTTGCTGTATCAAAAGCTCTTCCTATTCCTATATCTGTAGCTGAACCCTGTGAATTGAAAATTTTGACAGACATCAATCTGCATCCCGGCGCAACTCCGGCTATTCCGATAGAATTATTTATTACAGCCCCTGCGAGTCCTGCGGTACATGTTCCGTGACCAATTGAATCGCGGGGTACGCCATTGAAATCATAAAATGCATCATAACCCGCCATTAAATGTCTCAAAGTTATAGTTCCCGCCTGAAAATCAGGATGAGTAGAGTCTATTCCGGTATCAAAAACTCCGATCTTTATCGAAGAGGATCCGGTAGTAAAATCCCATGCAGAAGTGACATTAATGTCTGCGCCTGCTAAACCTGAATCAGAAGTCAAATCTCCGTTAGTATTGCTGCCTGTGGGCACAGGCTGTCCGATATTCCGGAGAGCCCATTGCTGTGGAAACAACTGATCATTTGGAATATAATCAAGAATACAATATTCAGGGTATAAAAAATTCGGTTCAGCGTATTCAAAGTACCCGCTGTTATAGTATAAGGCTGAGAGCTCTAATGCATTTTTCTGAACACCATTATTAGATTTCAGGAGGAACCCTTTGGAATCTATTACATTGCCAATGATATGAATATTGTTTTGAGAATTCAGGAAATCAAGCTTTTCTTTATCACTATTGTTTCGTAATCTGACCACGAATTCATCAGTTGCTATCTGTGATACTTTTTTTGATTCGCCAAAATAGACGGGAGCAGCAAATTTAATCAGGCTGTTCCTCCCCTGAATAGATGAGATATAATTGTCAATTTCGCCGGAAGATTTGCTTACCT
>JBBSDT010000315.1:0-4159 GCA_038240405.1 Ignavibacteria bacterium | reverse complement strand
GTCTTTAACTATTTATCCGAAAAATTACGGTTTGTTTGCAGATTCATGCAATATATCCCTTACCATTCTGAAAAATGATGCCAAATACCTGAGTAAAGACACCACACTTAAGAATTTTAAATTTTCAGACTCTGTTAAATATAATTTATTATTGGATTCAAGCGGATTTTATAGTGCCACTGTTATTTTGGATTTTAAAAATTTAAATCCAAAAGAAAACAAAGCCAATAATATTTTGAATTTTACTTTGATTCCAAAAAGTATTTCATTTGTTCCTTTAAAACCGGTTAACAATTCTTTTGTTAATACCGACAGTGTTCAGCTTACAGGATTGAACCCTTTCATAAACAGAAATATTAATACTATAAAATTACTTCTTGAGTTTGATACTACCAAAGATTTTAACTCTCCTTTGAAACAGTCTTTTGTAAATAACAATCCGACAGGTGTAACTACCAAATTCAAGGCGGCATTACCTATACTTGATACAAATGTACTGTATTATTGGAAAACGAATTCGATAATTAATAACGACAGTGCAGGATGGTCTCAGTATCAGGTTTTCAGATATAGTTCGGAGATGTTTCCGGGAATTAAATTAAGATCAACAAATGATTCTCTTACAACTGTCTATAAGAATAAAGCAAACCAGTACAATTCAAATGATTTTAATAATACAATATATACTTCTTCAGGTATTGCATTAAGTCAATACTCCGGTAATCTTTACGTTCGTGGCTTCGGTAGCACCGGCTCAGAGGCATCTTATTTCAGCTCGTTAAATAACAGCATTCACATTGACAATGGTAGTAATACAGGATTAAGCTTTTTGAAAGTTAGAAAAATTGACGGAAAAGTATTACAATTCAAGCTTTTTAAAATGCAAAGTCCAAATTCATCTGATTCGGTTCTCAGTTTTCTAAATACATTTGATTCCACACATTACTTGATGGGACTGAATGCATCTTATGTTGGAGATCCTTATTATTTGTTGAATTCCGCTACTCTAAATAAGATACACCAATTTGGGTCTACTAAAATAGATTCGTTGGTACGTTTCGGATGGTTTGATACATGGAGTTTTATAGGATATATAAACGCATTGCCATCTCAGGTTTCAGAAGCATATCATTCATACCGAACCTGGATTGAGGCAGTAAGCTCCTTGAATAAGAACTTTTTGTCCTTCAGCGGAGGAGTAAGTTATACAATGGGGCCGGCTAATTCCTGGAAGGATTTTTCATGGCAAAATACAATATTACCTACCAACAGTATTAAGTTTGATGTTTATGGAATTGACAGGACGCAGGTTCAAACGCTTCTGCTTTCAAACCTTACTACGAGCAGTCTTGTAAATCTAAATACAATTGATGCGTATCAATATCCTAACTTACTTTTAAATGCAAAATTTAATATAGATACTTTGTCCGGACAACAGTCGCCGTTATTAAATTCTTTTAAGATCAGGTATACTCCTCCTGCTGAATTAGTAACTGATCCAAGTTCGTTCTGGCAGTCCGATACTACCTTACATGCCGGACAAGAATTGAAAATAAAGTTTAATTATTATAATGTCGGCTATCTGAAAGTTCCGGGAGTTGTTGTTAATATTTATAAATCTTCACTATTAAGTCAGAACATTATAAAGACTGATACTCTGAATAACGAATTGATGATTGATAGCATGGCAAGTGCCAGTGAAAAGTTTATTGTTCCTTATACAAGAATGAATGGCAATAATAAATCCCAGTTTCTGGTTCAGATTTTGCCAACAGGAAATAATAATGATTTTTATAGTTACAATAACATAAACTACTTTTATCTGACCTTGAATTTGGCAGACTTTTTTGCCAGTGTAGATTTATACAACAATGACCGACTGATCAGGAGCGGAGATTTTGTCACTATGAAACCTGAACTAAAAGTAAGCATTAAAAATCTTAACAATAAGATTATATCCAAAAGCGATTCTTCTGGTGTTTCATTAATTTTAAATGATAATTATGGTTTGGGAATTGTGGATTTCAATGGAAATTCCAATTCGAAGAAATTAGATGTAAATAAAGTTCTTAAGAAAATAAATTCCGAATCATCTTTTTATTATTATCCGGTTTTAAAGAGGGGATTAAATAAGCTGAAAATTATTTATAAGAACGATGCAAACAGTATGGATACAGCTGAATATGACCTCAATGTAAGCGATGAGTTATTAGTTAAAGATCTATACAATTATCCGAATCCGATGAAAGGGGAGACTAGTTTTGTATTTAATTTGCTTGGATCTGAAACCCCCGGCAATTGTAAAATTAAGATATATGGCGTATCAGGAAGGCTGATCAGGGAAATAAACTATGCCCCTGTAATCGGATATAATCAGATACCATGGGATGGCAAGGACAACGACGGGGATTTTGTTGCGAATGGAACATATTTGTATAAACTTATTACAGAAGACAGCAATAAAAAAGAAACAGCAATTCAGAAGCTGGTAATGTTGAAATAATATTATCAGGATTGGGTAAATTTTTCCAAACCTGAAGTTGAATCAATCTTTACCTGCCTTTGAAATTTCATCATTTAATTCCTCTACAAATTTATTTGCTCTTTCATTCATTAAAAGAACGTCATATTCCTTCCGTATATTGTTAGAAAGCGGCCGCTGCTTTTGCCTGATAATGTCAACCGATTTTAAATTTTCATTTATATTGGCAAGAAAATTTCCCTTAATTGTTTTAGATTGCCCCCACTCGTTCAAAGGTTCCATTTTATTAATATCTTCATAAAGCTTCTTTATCCTGTTTTCATAAAAATCCAGATCTTCATAAGTGTTTAAACCGTTTGTATATTCGCGAAATAAGGAAGCATAATTATTCAGCTTATATAGGTATTCGAACTTCTTCCTCTGCACTCCCTCGCTAAGCTGATTACAACTTGTAAAAGCGAAGATTATAATTAATGCATAAATAGACATTTGTATCTTAAATCTGTTAAAACATTTCATAATTAAATTTAGCCCTTGCAGTTTGCTTTAATGATTCCGATTCGAAATAGTTTTTATTTTTTGATAAAGTATACAAGTAATATCCGGTTAACCCGATCATTGCTGCGTTGTCAGTTGCAAATTCGGGCTTTGGAAAATAAATGTTATATCCGCTGACTGATTTAAATTTATTACGCAGGTTTGAATTGGCTGAAACACCTCCTGACACCGAAATATTCCTGATCTTAAAATCCTCGGCAGCAGCAAAGGTCTTATTAAACAAATCCCTTACTATTGAATCTTGAAATGAAGCGCTTATGTCCCGGGTTAACTGCTCGTTTTTATTTTTTTCAAATTCAATTTTACGCAGGAAATATAAGACAGAAGTCTTAATACCGGAAAAGGAAAAATTGTACTTGTTACCTTTGACTCTGGATATGGGGAATTTATGGAATTCATTGTTACCCTCAAGGGCTAACCTGTCAATCAATGCCCCTCCGGGATAATCCAGGCCAAGAAGCTTTGCGACTTTATCAAAAGCTTCACCTGCTGCGTCATCTATTGTGCGTCCAAGAATAATATGCTTAAAAAAATCCTCGACTAATATAAGTAAGGTATGTCCTCCCGACACTACCAACCCGATAAAAGGAAATTCAGGTTTTTGATCTCCGAGAAGGTTAGAATAAAGATGAGCGCTTATGTGATTTACCGGTATAAAAGGAATATTCCCAATTAGGGAGATGGATTTTGCAAAATTCAATCCTATTAAAAGAGAACCTACTAAACCCGGACCGTAGGTCGCTGCAATAATATCAATGTCGTTTAAGTTTATTTTTGCGGACTTAATAGATTCATGAGTTATAGTAATAATATTTCTTAAATGTTCTCTTGAAGAAACTTCAGGAACTACACCTCCGTATCTTGAATGTGATATTTGTGATGAAATAATATTAGAACATACTTCATTGTCTTTCAATACGGCTGCCGAAGTCTCATCACACGATGTTTCAATTGCAAGTGTAAACAATTTAAATAAACTTTACTCAAGTTGACCGCCTGAAATCAGGCAGCTTTGTTTAATAAAGATTTTAATTCATTTTTAATTTTGTTCTTTGATTTTGTATCAATGTTATCAACACAATATTCAATGTTATTAATGTTGATTTGATACCTTATTTC
>JBBSDT010000314.1:0-4168 GCA_038240405.1 Ignavibacteria bacterium | reverse complement strand
CCGGAAATCGGAACCACAGGCTTTTGGCCCACTCAGGCAGAAATTATCCCGCTTGCGCAAAGTTTATTATTCTCAGATCAGTATTTTGCAATGATTGCAGCCGGATTTATTTATCCTGTTTCAGTTTCATTAAATCAAAATACTTATCTTTCAGGTCAAAGCGGAACTTTAAAAATAAAATTTAAGAATAAAGGATTGGCTGCTGCGCAAAATGTAAAGATTGAATGTACAAGCCCTAGCTATTATATGAATGTGCCGATAACATTTTTTTCTTATCCGAATGTAAATTCCTTTCAGAGTGACAGCTCTACCTTCGGTTTTACAATTTCTTCCGCAGCGCCCGTTAATTCTGCAATTCCGCTTGTTATAAAATTTAAACAAAATGATTCTAATGTAGTCTACCAGGAAACAAAATATGTATTAATAGGTAATGGAACCCTGACATTTGCAGACAGCTCGGAAAATAACTTTAGTAACTGGACCACAAACCAGGGGTGGGCAATTACTACATCACAGTCTCATTCTCCGACTCACTCCTTTACAGACAGTCCGTCCGGTAATTATCTTGACAATGCAAGTAATTCTATGACATTAAATCTTCCTTTAAATGTAAGCAGCGCTCCGGTAACGTATCTTAATTTCTGGCATAGATATGCAACTGAAGCCGGCTATGATTTTTGTTTAGTAGAAGTATCAAGCAATAATGGCTCCACCTGGCAGACAGTTAATTCTTATAACGGAACTTTATCAACATGGACACAACAAAGCCTCGATATTACTTCTTATGTAAATGCCGCTACACAGATGAAAATAAGATTCACCCTGCAAAGTGATGCAAACACGGTAGCAGACGGATGGTACGTTGATGATATCAAACTCACTAATTATAGTTTGCTTGTAGGCAGCGTTGTTACCAATGTAAATATAACCCTGGCACCGGAGGGATTTTATAACACTGTTACTAATTCATTGAGAATAAGAGACACTGTTTCCGTATATCTTCGAAACAACACTTCACCATTTGCAGCGGTAGATTCTGCAAAAGGAGTTGTAGATTCTTTAACTTTAACAGGAACCTTTGGATTTAAGAATGCTCCATCGGGAGTTTATTATTTACAGGTAAAGCACAGAAATAGTATAGAAACGTGGAGTAAAGCCGGAGGAGAGGTTTATACTTTCGGTGGAACTTTAAATTATAATTTTACTACTGCCAGTTCTCAGGCATTTGGAAATAACTTAAAATTAGTTGGTTCAAAATATTGTATTTATAGTGGTGATGTAAATCAGGATGGTTCGGTTGATCTGACAGATATAATACAAATTTACAATGATGCATTCGTATTTGCTTCAGGATACATCAATTCGGATGTTAATGGAGATTATCTTGTAGATCTGAGCGATGTAATAATCGCATTTAATAACTCGACAAATTTTGTATCAAAAATAACTCCATAAAAGATTTATGAGTTTAACCTTAATTTTATAATGGAATCTAAACGAAAAACAAGAAAGGGGTTTTGTATGTACAAATCAATATTCATTATTTTATCATTAGTTTTCTTTTCAGTAAGATCTTACTCGCAATATGATGATCCAAATGTCGATCATATTCCGCAGGAGCTTCTGGATAACTATAGTTATCAACCGCCAATGCTGTCGGTAGTTACAGCTTCTGACGGGTTTGATAATTTCGATTTGGGGGTTGATTTCGGAGAACCTCATATTACAACAAATCCTCTGAATCCGTTACAATACTTTGTGGCTTATAATACAAATGGGACACACTATACTTTAAACGGATTTGACTGGGTGATTAACAATCCTAATTTCGGAGTTTCCACTAATGGTGATCCGGTTACCGCATATGATAGTATAGGCAATCTTTTTTACGAAAATCTGGTAGGCGGAGTCACTGGAACAAGAATAATTAAATCTATAAATAACGGTCAGACATGGTTTGCCTCGGTTGCAGGAAATACCGGAAACGACAAAAATTGGATTGCGTGTGACCAGACAGGCGGTCCTTTCGCTAACTACATATATTCTGTAATGACGCCTGGCAATTTTATAAGAAGTGTGGATCATGGCGCGACCTTTACACAGACTTTTACAACCTCCAATTTATATCCCGGAATGATGGTGTGTGTGGGTCCAAATGTTTCCGGAGGAAACGTTTCAGGCGGATGCGTGTATGTTGTCACCAATACCGGTCCGAGTGCATTTGCTATGACTTACAATTTTTTTGTATCTATAAATGGAGGAGCTTCTTTTACTCTGAAGTCGAGTCAGAACTTTGCGAACTATGTCGGAACAATGGTCGGTGGAAGACATTCTGTTCAGAATATGCGGACAAGACCATATCCTATGATTACAGCAGATAACAGTTACGGACCGTTCAGAGGAAGATTCTATGTTTTTTATGCTGCTAATAATCCTCCCGGTGACGGTAATAAGCCTGATGTTTACTGCCGTTATTCTACAAATCAGGGAGCAAACTGGTCTGATACGATTCGTGTGAATGATAATCCTAATCCCATTCTATCCAATCAGTTCTTTCCTGCAGTATGGTGTGACAAGCAAACCGGTAGATTATATTGCAAATGGCTTGACACCCGCAGAGTTCCTACCAATGACAGCATGGATGTTTATGCCTCGTATTCTGATAATGGTGGAGTCAGCTGGGCAACCAATCAAAGGATTACCAATAAGACTTATAAAATTGATTGTGCAACATGCGGAGGCGGAGGAACTCCGAGATACCAAGGTGATTATGATGCCATCACTTCTAATAACAAGACTGCAATGATGGCTTGGACAGATTTCAGGAACGGAAATTTCGGAAGTTATGTAAGTTACTTTCCGGATTTTGCCTTGAAGGTTAATCCGACAGCTTCTTCAATTAATTACAAGAGTGATAGCACATTTTTTTATCTTAGTGTTCCGGCTGTAAAGCTTTACACGGACAAGGTCAAATTTATTGTATCAATTTCTCCACCCCCCTCATCAGGTACATTCCAGCTAAGTTTTGTAAATGGTAAGGATTCAATTACGTCTTATCCTGACTCAGTACGATTAAGGATAAAAACAATTGGCGGGGTCACAACAGGAAGTTATACTATAAATATTACAGCGCAGGGAAGCAATGGCACACCGGTTCATAAGAGAACAGCTACTTTAACTGTAAATCAAAGTACTCTTATTACTACACTCACACTTACTACTTTAATACAAGGATTTTATAATAATACAAATAATACTCTGAATCAGCGTGATACCGTAACAGTTTATTTAAGGAATGTCAGTTCACCACATGCAATTGTAGATTCTGCTAAAGGAGTTATCGATTCACTGACATTTACCGGTTCTTTTGACTTCAGGAATGCACCAACGGGTACATATTACATTGTAGTGAAGCACAGGAACACTATTGAGACCTGGAGCAAGAATGGCGGAGAAGCATTAGTGCTTGGTGGTAATTTTTCTTATGATTTTACTACTGCCATTTCGCAGGCATATGGTAACAATTTAATACTAAAAGGGACCAGATTTTGCATGTATAACGGAGACGCAAATCAGGATGGTTTTGTGGATTTATCAGATTTGATTTTGATTTCAAATGATGCAAATGCTTTTGCCGGCGGCTATATTCCAACTGATATAAACGGAGATTATATTACTGACCTGAGTGACATGATAATTGCATATAATAACTCTGTAAATTTTGTTGCTAAGATTACACCTCCATAACTTTAATATTTCAGACTATACAAGAGGTTAAATTGAATGGGGATAAATTACTTTCGAAGTTCTGAAAGTTCCTTAAACAATTTAATCTCCTTGTCTGATAAATTTGTAGGAATGTCTATGTTGATTTTTGCATACAGATCCCCGGCTTGATTTGTCTTTCCATATCGCGGCATTCCTAATCCCTGCAGCCGCAATACTTTTCCGTTTTGCGATTCTTTGGAAATGTTTACATTAATCTCGCCCTTAAATGTCTTCAGGGAAGCTTTACCTCCCAGAATGACAGAGTAGACACTAACGCGTAAATCGGTATACAGGTCATCCCCTTTTCTTTCAAAGATAGGATCATTCAATACATGTATTTTTAAATACAAATCACCTGTTGGACCACCTTCATAACCCTTATTTCCTTTTCCCGTCAGCT
>JBBSDT010000313.1:0-4208 GCA_038240405.1 Ignavibacteria bacterium | reverse complement strand
ATAATCGGTCAGCAGAAAGGCAGAGATACCAAATCTAATCTATACAGAAATTTTGGAATGCCAAACCCTGAAGGGTATAGAAAAGCTCTGAGACTTATGAAACTTGCCGAGAAGTTTAATAAACCAATAGTTACCTTAATTGACACACCCGGGGCATATCCTGGTATAGAAGCAGAAGAGCGGGGTCAGGCAGAAGCTATAGCAAACAATCTTTTTCAGATGTCAAAACTCAAAGTACCTGTGATTGTTGCAATTATAGGAGAAGGCGCTTCAGGAGGAGCATTAGGCATTGGAATAGGCGATAAAGTTTTAATGCTTAAGTATTGCTGGTATTCTGTTATTTCTCCGGAATCATGCTCATCAATTCTTTGGAGAAGCTGGGATTTTAAGGAGCAGGCAGCAGATGCTTTAAAACTAACATCAAAAGACATGCTGAAACTGAAAATAATTGATCGTATTGTAGATGAGCCTGTAGGCGGCGCTCATAGAAATCATGCAGAAGCAGCAGATTTGTTAAAGATTGCATTATACGAAGAATTAAATAATGTAGGCAAGATCCGAAAAGATAAATTGATGGAGTACAGAATAAAAAAATATGGAAACATGGGCTTCTGGAAGGATTGATTCAATTAAACCCCGATAACTATTCCACTATCTAAATACATTTTCATTGTCCGCAACTAATTCAAGATTTTTAATCGCAGGAGGAAAACCTTTACATGGGAATGTAAAGGTCAGCGGCGCCAAAAATTCTGCATCAAAACTGCTTGTAGCCTCCTTGTTAACAAATCAAAAATGTATTCTTCATAACTCTCCAAATAAAATAAGCGATCTAATCCTTACAAAACAAGTGTGCGAAAGTCTGGGAAGTAAAATCATAATAGATGAAAATAATCTAATTGCCGAAACTAAACATATTCATAATTCCATCATCGAAGAGACTCTGGGAAATAAAACGAGAATTGCAATTTTACTTGCAGGTCCGTTATTATTAAGAACCGGGAAAGCAGCAATACCTATTCCCGGGGGATGTAAAATAGGTTCCCGTCCTGTTAACTTTCATATAGATTCGCTTGAAAAATTAGGATGTGCAGTTACTATCAAGAATGGTTATTATATTTTAGAAACGGATGGATTAAAAGGAAATAATATCAGATTGAATTATCCCAGTGTTGGCGCTACTGAAAATATTATTATAGCAAGCACTCTCGCAAAAGGACGGACTATATTAGCCAATGCAGCTGTGGAACCAGAAATTTTAGACCTCATAAAATTTCTTCAAAAAATGGGCGCTATAATTGAAATAAACACAGACCGTAAAATCATAATTGAAGGAGTAGACAATCTATCAGGAGCAGAACATTCTGTAATTCCCGATAGGAATCAGGCAGCATCGTTCGCATGTGCAGGTATTGCATCGAAAGGCGATATTTTTGTGGAAAATGCAATCCAGGATGACCTTATATCTTTCTTAAACACTATCAGAAGAGTCGGAGGGAAATATGAGGTGAAATCCGGAGGTATAAGATTTTATTATGATGGGGAATTAAAGTCAATTGCCTTAGAGACAAATGTACATCCCGGATTTATGACAGACTGGCAGCAGCCATTTGTAATTCTTATGACACAGGCTAGAGGAATTTCAGTAATTCATGAGACAGTTTATGAAGAAAGATTTGGTTATGTTAGTGAACTCAGAAAAATGGGCGCAGAAATCGAATTGTATGACTCCTGTCTTGGCGGATTGGAATGCCGATTTGCCAGCACGCACTATTTTCACAGCGCAGTAGTGAAAGGTCCGACGTCATTGCATTCAGCTAAGATAAATGTTCCTGACCTGAGGGGAGGATTCTCATATTTAATTGCGGGAGTAATTGCCAGCGGCGAATCTCTTGTTGACGGAGCAATTTATATTGATCGAGGTTACGAAGATATTGACAAGAAATTAGCCGGGCTTGGAGCCGATATAAAAAGAATCTAAATTTATTTTAAATACTTGAATTGTAATAACTAGTTGTTCGGATAATTATTTACTAAGACAAATATAATTATTTATCAAATTTAATGAGAAATAAAATACGGGAACTTAAAGCTAAGAAGTCACAGGCATTGGAGGGAGGCGGGAAAGACAAAATTGCCTTACAGCATAAAAAGGGAAAACTCACAGCCCGGGAAAGAATGGATCTTCTGCTTGATAAGGGCAGCTTCGAAGAAATTGATATTTTTGTCAGACATCAATCAAGAGATTTTGAACTGGAAAATCAAAGATATTATACGGATGGGGTAATAACAGGAACGGGAAAGATAGATGGAAGAAACGTATGCGTATTTTCTCAGGACTTTACTATCCTGGGCGGCTCCCTGGCTGAATATCATGCGAAAAAGATATGTAAGATTATGGACATGGCAATGAAGATTGGTGTTCCGTTAATCGGAATTAACGATAGCGGAGGTGCTAGAATTCAAGAAGGTGTAGTTTCACTCGGTGGATATGCAGATATATTTTTAAGAAATACACTGGCCAGCGGACTTATACCACAAATTTCTGCAATACTCGGCCCCTGTGCAGGCGGTGCAGTTTATTCCCCAGCTATAACAGATTTTATTTTTATGGTTGAGAAAGTATCGTATATGTTTGTCACTGGACCAAACGTTGTCAAAACCGTAACACATGAAGAAGTTTCGTTTGAAGACCTTGGCGGTGCGCATACGCACGCTACTAAAAGCGGAGTCAGCCATTTTACTTCGGAAAATGAAATTGAATGTTTTCAAAGCATAAGAAAGTTGTTGTCATATATTCCTTTGAATAATATGGATTCATCTCCCGCAGCAGAATTCAAAAATAGAGAAAAAAATCTTAACCAATTAAATGAATTTCTCCCTGAGAATTCTAATAAACCTTATGATGTAAAAGATATAATTAATATGTTACTGGATGATAACAGTTTCTTTGAAGTTCATAAAGAATTCGCAGAAAACATTGTAGTAGGCTTTGGAAGGATCGAAGGACGTTCCATAGGTATTGTGGCAAATCAGCCTTTAGTCCTTGCGGGCGTTTTAGATTTAAATTCATCTGTCAAAGCAGCTCGATTTGTCAGATTTTGTGATGCTTTTAATATTCCATTATTAGTGCTGGAAGATGTCCCTGGATTTCTTCCCGGCACAGACCAGGAATGGCATGGAGTAATACGACATGGAGCAAAACTATTATACGCATTTTGTGAAGCGACTGTACCTAAGATTACAGTGATACTAAGAAAGGCTTACGGAGGAGCTTATGATGTAATGAATTCAAAACATATACGCGGAGACATAAACCTTGCGTGGCCTTCGGCGGAAATTGCTGTTATGGGCGCTCAGGGCGCTGCTGAAATAATATTTAAAAAAGAAATAGCAGATGCTGAAAATAAATCACAGGCATTGACCGATAAAGTCTCGGAGTTTATCGAGAAGTTTGCAAATCCATATCTTGCCGCAGAGAGAGGTTTCATTGATGATATAATTGAACCGAAAGATACGCGAAAGAAACTTATATATTATTTTGAATTACTTGAAAATAAAGTTGATACAAATCCTAAAAAGAAACATGGAAACATTCCTCTTTAATCTCTTTTCACACAAAATCAATGTACGATTAATCTCAATAGATTAGTCATTCATTTTGAAATATATTCCAGCGATTTTCTTATTATCTCTTCAGTAGTAAGATTGCCGGAATCATTATTCTTTAAAACCTCCCTTATGATTTTTTCACCTTCAATTCTTTGATATCCAAGATTCATTAGCGCATTCAATGCCTCAAACCTTGTAAATTCATTGGAACCGCTATCTTCAGCATCGAAAGTCTTAATGTTTATCTCTTTGTCAATTTTATAAATCTTATCTTTTAAAGTCATTGAAATAAGTGCAAGCTTCTTACTGCCGATCCCGGGAATTTTAACATATGCAGATATAGATTTATCTGTAATAATGCTTATTATTTCTTCAAAAGACAGGTGAGTGAGTATATTGTGAGCTATCTTAGGGCCTATTCCGCTTACGGATAAAAGAAGCTTGTAAATTTCTTTCTCTTTTTCGTCAATAAAACCATATAGCTGAAGGGAATTCTCTTTAACGTCGAGAAAAGTAACAACCGTATATTCTGAATTTATATCGGTAAGCTTCTGTGAAACTTTCTTTGAAATGAATATCTGGTACCCAACTCCATT
>JBBSDT010000312.1:0-4226 GCA_038240405.1 Ignavibacteria bacterium | reverse complement strand
TTTTTTTTTATTGCAGTGATTGCCACGAAGTGGAAAAGAAATTATTGTTGATACCTGACAGGAGAAAAAAACTACCTGTCAGGAGGTGGATTCACGCTGTTTAAAAATTTTGCCTACGGCATTCCGCTAATGCGGAACCAATTTTTAAAAGGCGTGTCTGGCATGACTGGGTTGATTGAAGAGCGCTGCGGAGGGGACTTTTTTTTGCCACGAATGCTACGAAGAAGAAAAAATATTGCTCAAGCCGCATGGCATCGTCATGCCGCCCACGCTGTTTAAAAATTTTGCCTGCGGCATTCCGCTAACGCGGAACCAATTTTTAAAAGGCTTGTCTGGCATGACTGGGTTGGTAAAAAGGGACGGTGAATGCGGATTTTTTTTATTGCAGTGATTGCAACCAAGAGGAAAAGAAATTATTGTTGATACCTGACAGGAGAAAAAAACTACCTGTCAGGAGGTGGATTCAGTAGATATATATAAATTGTTACCTGCCAAGTCTTCCAAATGCAAATCAAGTGTGCAACCACCACAATTTGCAGTCGTATTGATTGAAAATGTAACCACATCATTCATTCGGTACGATAATTTATCAGTATAGCCATCTTTCAGAACCTGAGCAAAGCAATTAATCGCAAGGATGAAAAATAATAGTATCGGATAAAGTGTTTTCATAATTAATATGTTTTAAGTTTATTTATAAATAATTAATTTGGTGGAAATTATTTGTGATTTTGTTCTTATCGTAATAAAATAAATTCCCGCGAGGAATTTTGTACAAATTATCATTTCTTGCTGACTCTTGAGTTCTTCGAAATAAATTTTTTCTCCAAGTAAATTGCTGATTTCAAGATTTACATTAATGAATTCGGGTTTTAAATTAATTGTAAATTTATCCTGCGCAGGATTGGGAAAAATATTTAAGACATCATTATCCGTCAATTCAGAATTTATATCCACGGTAGAGCAGATTGTATTAATAGTTCCTCCACTTCCTTCAACTGAGGAATAAGAATTAACGAGAATAGCGTCCAAAAAAAAAGTATCGACCGGAAGCGAAACAATTGTTAGAGGCGTTCTAAGAATTGTTGTTATACCATTCTCATAACAACCGCTGTTTCCATTGGTATCTGTTTTAATGAGGTATGCGTCCATATTCCCAGCTCCAAAACTATTGGTGTATCCGGCAATAATATATCCACCATCCATAGCTTCTCGAACTGAATAACCTCCTTCGTTATCAGTACTTCCGTAAGTTTTTGTCCAAAGTATATCACCCAAAGAATCAATTTTTATCAAATACACATCGTTGCCTCCGGCACCAAAACTTGTAGTAACTCCTGAAATAATATACCCTGAATCATTCGTTAATTGAATATCATATCCTGACTCAAGACTATCACCTCCATAAGATTTCGTCCAGAGTGTATCTCCCAAGGCATTAGTTTTTACAAGATAGACACCCCCACCCATTGATGATAATCCTTCAATCGTTCCAACAGCAATATAGCCGCCATCCAGTGTTTGTTGAAAGGAACTTCCAAAATATAAATGACTCCAAGAATTTCCTTTGTACGATTTTTTCCATACAGGATTACCATAAATACTTGTTTTAACTAAGTAAACATAATTAAATCCATTTCCATCATCTCCTGTTCCCATTACGATAAATCCGCTATCGGTAGTTTGCTGTATTTTGGAATAAACATTACTTAGCATTTTATAAGATTTAGTCCAAAGAGTGTCACCAACTGCATCGGTCTTAATTAAGAAACCAGTGCCCGAATTGCCACCAAGGCAACTTAAAATGTAACCCCCATCAAATGTCTGCTTAACCGAAGATCCTCCACCGCCAGCTCCGGGTTTGTAGGTTTTGGTCCATAGGGTGTCTCCATTGATATCTGTTTTAATTAAGTACACCTTATATGGTCCAAAACTTTGAGTAGCACCTATTATGATATAACCCCCATCATTTGTTTGTTGAACTTCATAACCGGCTTCATTTCCCATGCCCCCATAGGTTCTTGTCCAAAGAGTATCGCCATTCAAATCAGTTTTAACCAGATATACATCATAACTGCCAGCACCAAAACTATTTGTTGCACCAACCATAATGTATCCTCCATCTGAGGTTTGCTGAACAAAATTGAAATAATCATCCTGCGCGCCTCCATAAGTTTTTTGAAAAGCGACTTGGGCTTGGGCAGAATTAAAACCAAGCAGAAAGAAAATTGGAAAATATCTTGCGATACTTTTCATAGTATTGATATTTTAAGATTCATTTATTAATAATTAATTTTTTTGTTATTACTTGATCATCCATTCTTACTGAAATAAAATAAATTCCTGATGGAAAGCTTGTACAGTTTATGGTCAATTGCTTATGGTTGAGTGTTGCCGAATAAATTTCCTCGCCAAACATATTGTGGATTTCCAAATTTGCATTTGATACTACTACATTTATGCTGATTGTGAAATTATATTGTGCGGGATTTGGATAAATACTTATTTCATTGACTTCAACCAATTCGTTTATTTCAGCGGTAGTGCAAAGAGTGTTTATTATACCTCCTCTACTTACGAGTGCGGAAAAAGAATTAACAAGAGTAGGTGCTGATGGAATCGTATCTGCCGGAAGGGAAACTATTGTTGCAGGCGCTTTCAGTATTGTTGAACGATTATTCTCGTAGCACCCGTTGTCCCCGTTTGCATCTGTTTTTATCAGATATGCATCATAATCTCCTGCTCCAAAACTATTCGTTTTTCCGGCTAAAATATATCCTCCGTCTATGGTTTGCCTGATAGAATTATTTTGTTCATAATTGCTACTGCCAAATGATTTTGACCATAAAACATTTCCGATTGAATCCGTTTTAATAAGATAAACATCAGCAGTTCCTGCTACAATCCGACTTGTATAACCTGCAATGATATATCCTGAATCAGAAGTTAAAAAAATGCTCAATCCCACGTTAATACTATCACTCGCGTATGCCTTTGTCCAAAGCGTATCTCCGAAGGAGTTCGTTTTTATCAGATATACATCTGTAACAGGTCTATTTATCCCTCCAGCAGTAATATATCCTCCATCCTGAGTTTGTTGAACCGAAAATCCAGAATGGTCATTATTAAAACTACTGCCTTTATATGCTTTTTTCCAAACAGTATTACCATCAACATCAGTTTTGATAAGATACTCATAAGAACTTACCGGGTCATCCCCAATTCCTACCATAATATATCCGCTATCAGCAGTTTGCTGCACTTCGTATGAAAAACCGCTAATCCCATAAGATTTAGTCCACAAAGTGTCCCCCTGCGAATTTGTCTTAATTAATCCCGCCACACCGCCATAATTACAATCTAATATAAGACCTCCGTCAAATGTTTGTTTAAAAGAATATGCCCCCCCCCCGTTCCTGGCTCATATGTTTTTTCCCACAAAGTGTCTCCATCTATATTGGTTTTAATCAGGTACGCATATTGAGTTCCCATTCCATTGCCATGGGTACTTCCTATAACGATGTATCCTGAATCAGGGCTTTGTTGAACCTCATAGCCAAAGTCATCTTCCGGTCCGCCATACGTTTTAGTCCATATTGTATCACCGGTTGAATCAGTTTTTACTAAATAGATATCATAACCGCCCGCGCCAAAACTATTTGTCTCCCCAAGCAAAATATATCCCCCGTCAAAAGTTTGCTGAACATAATTAAATTCATCATCCTGCGCCCCACCATACGTTTTTTGAAAGGTGACTTGGGCATGTGCAGAAAATACCAATGAAGAAAAGAGGAAAAGGGAAAGTAGTTTTTTCATTAAACTTTTAATTACTTTTTACTTTCTTTTCTAATGCTTCTAACTTTTTATCTTGTTCAGCAATTTTCTTATCAAGTTCAATAATATATAAAGATTGTTCTTCAACTGTGCGAAGAAGTTGCATTTGAAAATCGCCAACATTAATGCCATCGTCTTTTTTCATTTCATCAAAGATAGTGATTAGAAATGAGGTTGGTTGAAATGGTAAGGGAAATGTTCGATCCCTTCGGGATCGGATATTTATGAATTGTGTTTGCTATTGATATTGGACTCCTCATATGTTTGCCGAAGATACAAGTTCTTTAAAAAGTTAGAACCTTGCAGAAAAAATAAAAGGGAGAAGAGTGAGAGAAGATGAACCCCTAAGCAGCTTTAATAGTATGCTGATCCGAAGAACCTTCCTCACTCTT
>JBBSDT010000311.1:0-4243 GCA_038240405.1 Ignavibacteria bacterium | reverse complement strand
CGGCTGCCCAGCAGAAGAAGGATGATCTCGCTGATGAAAAACTTACACAGCAAAAAAACTTTCGCAACCTGGCTATTGCGGGCTCAGTTTTCCTTCTCATAATTATTGCGTTGCTCTTTAATCGTTTCCGCCTTAAACAAAAAACAACAAAAGCACTTGAAGCAAAAAATAAAATCATTGAGAAAGAAAAGCAACGCGCAGAAGAGAGTGAGAAATTCAAGTCACGCTTTCTTGCCAACATGAGTCATGAGATAAGGACGCCGATGAATGCAGTGATTGGCTTAACAAATCTTCTGCTCGATTCATCTGCAACTGAGAAGCAGAGGTTTTATCTCGATGCAATTAAAAAATCATCGGAGAACCTGATGGTGATTTTGAATGATGTGCTCGACCTGAGCAAACTGGAGGCAGGCAAGATGCAGCTTGAAAAAATTCCTTTCCGGATTGCGGAGGTAACAGAAAATGTAATCATCACACTACGACACAAAGCCGATGAGAAGGGATTAAAACTTGAAGCAAAAATTGCGAGTGATGTTCCTGAATTTGTAACGGGGGATTCTGCACGGTTGTACCAGGTGCTCATTAACCTCGTGGGCAATGCTATCAAGTTTACTGAGCGGGGAAGCGTAACCCTATCCGTCATTGCGAGGAACGAAGGGGTGGAATTAAGCGAGGGCGTGACGAAGCAATCCCTAATAAGCAACGAGATATTTCAATCGGAGGGATTGCTGGGTCGCCCCGCAGCACAAGGATCCACACCGCTCCTCGCAATAACGTTTAGCGTAAGAGACACCGGCATCGGCATCGCTAAAGAAAAACTCGAAACCATTTTTGAATCATTCAAGCAAGCTGAAAATGATACATCACGAAAGTTTGGGGGTACTGGATTAGGGCTTTCCATTTCGCAACAGATCATTCAATTGTATGGAAGTGAAATTGAAGTTACCAGCGAAGAAAATAAAGGATCGGCTTTCTCCTTCACTCTTCAATATGAAATTTCTTCAGCTCAGGAATTTAATAAAATTCATCAGCCAGCAACTGAGATTAACTATTCCAGATTTGCTTCACTAAAAATTCTTCTTGCCGAAGACAACGAATACAATCAGCTGGTTACGGTTGAATCATTGAAGCGATTAGTTCCTACTCTAAGAATTGACGTTACTGAAAACGGAAGAAAAGCATTGGAAGCATTGGCAGAAGAGGACTATGATTTGATTTTGATGGACGTGCAAATGCCTGAGATGAATGGCTATGAGGCGACCAAAAAGATTCGAGAGGAATTTACCGGAAGAAAAAAAATGATTCCCATTATTGCTCTTACCGCTTCTGCAACAAGAGAAGAAATCGAAACCGGTTTTGAAGCGGGCATTTCTGCACATCTTCCCAAACCTTTTGTAGCAAGAGATCTCTTGCTTGCCATAGCTCATTCACTGGGCTGGAGTTCGACCAATGAAAATTCAAAAGCTTCTTTTGCAACCGCTCCAGCTGAGGAGGATGCCTCATTTGATTTTTCGGCGCTTGAAAAATTTAGTCAAGGTGACAAGGGACTCATGAAGCTTTACATCGAAAAGTTTATTGAATCAGCACCTCAAACTATTTCTAATATCAAAAAGGCATTTGAAAGAAATGAACTTGATGAACTCCGTTTGAGGTTACATTCTATGAAACCTCAACTGGTGTTGCTGGGCTTGCAGCAGGTTCATCATCTTGCTACAGAAATTGAGGAGTCTGTTTCAGCTAACGCTGCCCACGAAAAAATTGCTTCTCACCTTTCCCAATTTGAGGAGGCTTTCAACAAAGCAATCACGGTGCTTTCAAATTCTTTACTGAGCTAAAATTACCAATCGGAAAATTGTAACCGCCGTTCGGAAAACCGATTTGACTTCAGTATATTTCACACCGCATATTTGACCATAATCATTTCAACTAAAACTTTTCACTCATGAAAAAAATTATTTCCGCATTCATTCTTGCAACTGTTATACTAAACACTTTGCAGGCACAAAATACATTTCCATCCTCAGGAGCGGTGGGCATTGGAACAGCAACACCCAATGCATCTTCACTGCTTGATGTAACCTCAACCACTAAGGGAGTTCTGGTACCGCGCATGACCAAAACTCAGCGTGATGCTATTGTTTCTCCGACTGAGGGATTGTTGATTTATCAAACCAACAGCACTCCCGGGTTTTATTATTATGATGGCGGCATCTGGAAAGCTGTATCCCCTAAAGGTGTAAACAAAAGCTTAAGTAATCTTACTGCTCCTACTGCTGTAAATGTTGATTTGCTCCCGTATACTGACAACGCTATTGATTTAGGTTCGGCAAGTTTCTCATGGAATAATTTGTATGTAGATGGTGTGAGTTATTTAGGGAGTGATGCTCAAATTAATAGTTTGACTATAGGGAAAGGTGGTGGATCTGTTTCATCTAATACTGCATTGGGGAAGGGTGCATTGCTGTCTAACTCTACCGGAAACTTTAATACTGCAAGCGGATACCAAGCTCTGATTAATAACTCTACGGGTAATTATAATTCCGCAAACGGATACTATGTTCTTAGTTTAAATACCACAGGAGATTACAATACAGCTAATGGAAGCTTTGCACTCTACTCCAATACAACCGGCACTAATAATTCTGCAATAGGCAGAACCTCTCTTTATAGTAATACCTCCGGTTCATCAAACGTGGCAATTGGTACAAGAGCACTTTATAATAATACCGACCGTAGCAACCTGGTTGCGATTGGTGATTCTGCCCTTTATAATAACGGATCAGGTGTAGTGCAAACTTTTGATGCAATTGAAAACACAGCCGTAGGCTCAAAAGCAATGTTTTCAAATACCTCCGGAAGGGAGAATACTGCCACCGGATATAATGCTCTTTATTCGAATACCTCTGGAGTTTTTAATACTGCCACAGGATATAACGCTCTATATTCCAATACAACCGGAGATTTTAATGTGGCTAATGGATTTCAAGCCCTTAAATTTAATACCACTGGTTCGGATAATACTGCCGCGGGATTGAATACTATGATTTTCAACACGACCGGATATGATAACACAGCTACTGGAAATTATGCTCTTAGTTCAAACACTACCGGTTTTTATAATACGGCGGATGGGAATGGTGCCGGTTCTTACAATGACAACAATACTAACTGCACTTTTATCGGTAATGAAGCAGATCAAACTGTCGCAACAGATTTTACCAATAGCATGGCATTGGGAAATATTGCGCGCATTACGGCGAGCAACCAGGTCCGTATTGGCAGTGGCAGTGTTACTAGCATTGGAGGTTTTGCAAACTGGACAAACGTGAGTGATGGCAGGTATAAAAAGGAAATTAAAGAAAATGTTCCGGGGTTGGAATTCATTAATAAACTTACACCCGTTACTTATAATTTGGATGTAACAGGTATCAGTAAATTTCTTGGCGAAGACATAACAGGAGAAGAAGGGAAGGAAGGATTTAGAGAAAAAAGTTCAGTAGAAAAATCATTGATTGAAAACGGATTGAAAGAAAAAGAACAAATTGTTTACACCGGATTTATTGCACAGGATGTTGAGAAGGCAGCAAAAGAAATCGGTTATGATTTCAGCGGAGTAGATAAGCCGCAAAATGAAAGCAGCTTATACGGTTTGCGTTATGCGGAGTTTGTAGTTCCGCTAGTGAAGGCGGTGCAGGAATTGGATTCTTTAAATAATGCAAAGGATGGAAAGATTGAATCACATCAGAAACAAATAAGAGTGCAGCAAAAACAAATTGATAAATTGAATGCAGCCGTGTTTGGAAATACAATGCATGATGGTATAGTGAAACTGGAAACTACAAACTCAACTGAATCTCCGCTTCTCGGTCAAAACATTCCCAACCCATTCGATAACACCACCATTATTCCCTTCCGCATTCCTAAAAATTGCAATGGTGCTTCTATCGTAATTGCTGAATCAGTAACGGGAAGAATTGTAACCGCTATTCCCATCACCTGCAGCGAAACACACATTGCTGTTGAAGCCGGTAATCTTGCTTCCGGAAGTTATAGCTATTCATTATATGTGGATGGAAGGATGATTGAAACGAAGCAGATGGTGATCACCAAATAAAAATTATGGACAGCCGTAGGATAAATTTCCTGCGGCTGTTTCTGTTCAAATTAATTCTTCACTTAAAAAACATTATAACATGAAAACACTTTTCTCAGTACTGCTTATCACGGAATTTGCAAGGTCAGT
>JBBSDT010000310.1:0-4264 GCA_038240405.1 Ignavibacteria bacterium | reverse complement strand
TTAACAAGGGCAGTAATGATATATCGGTGTTAATTTCAGATAACGGAGTAGGATTCGTTCCGGAGAGAGTTAAAGAAAATTCAAGTAAGTATGGATTTGGTCTTACAGGCATAATGGAGAGGATAAAACTTTTCAACGGAAAGCTTACAGTGGATTCAGGTCCCGGAAACGGAACCTCTATTACAATTCACATTCCATTTCATTAAATACTGGCAAATTCACGTCATGGGAATATTAAATAAAGTCATCTTGAACTAAGTAGTGGCCTTCTTTGCAGGGCGGACGTAGATGTCCATATCAAAAATATCACTGATCGTTTTTTTTTGGCAACAAAAGTATATGCCCGGGATTAACAGGTTTAATATCAAGAAAGGCAATATGTTTTTCATCTTCTCGGACAATGTGTGCAGCTATTCCTCGAGCAATGATTTTTCAAAAATGGTCATATAGTAAATTATAAATTATATACTGAGAGAGCTATTTCATAACGATGAACTATAAATTATAAAATTCCTTTTGGTTAACAGTTGTAGCTTTAGTTATACTTAGTTATTTTTGTATCTATAAAATACACATCTACTAAATGAATAAAGTTATCAAAGTCATAATAGCGGACGATCATCCAATTTTTAGAAATGGTCTTCGCCAGATAATAGAATCAGAGAGCAGTATCAAAATTATCGGAGAAGCTGATAACGGACAAAAGGCCCTTGATTATATCACAGAATTAAATCCTGATATTGCCATACTTGATATTGACATGCCGAAATTAACAGGGCTTCAGGTATTAAAAAACATCAAAAATGAAAATACAAAAGTAATTTTCCTTACAATGTATGCAGAAGAAGATATTTTTGACGAAGCAATGAACTTAGGCATAAAGGGCTATGTATTAAAAGATTCTGCCGTAAATGACATACTTGACTGTATTACAACTGTATATGCTGACAATTACTATATAAGCCCTTCTGTATCAAACTTTCTTGTAAACCGGAGAAGAAAATTATCCGAGCTCCGAAGCAATAACCCCCACCTGCAAAACCTTACTATTACTGAGAAAAAAATTCTTAAATTCATTTCAGAAAATAAAACAAGCAAGGACATAGCTCACATGCTATTCCTGAGCCCGCGAACCATTGAAAATCACAGGGCAAATATCAGCGGGAAGCTTAATCTCAAAGGAAGTCATAGCCTTGTAAAGTTTGCAATTGAAAATAAGTCCTTACTGACCGACAGTTAAACTCTAATTCAAATAAGTACATTCCACAGCTTCTCCGAAGTTACAATCTTTATGTAAGCTATCAGTGCCTGCACTAAAGAATTAAGTAATATCCCCCACTTATATAGTGTGAAGCCCACTATTATATTTCCCGTCTAATTTTCCGAATTTGTATCAGAGATTGAAAACAATCATTATTTAATCACTTAATTAAAGGAGTTGAATATGAGAAGAGAAACCCAGAAAAATCTGAACAGATTTAGTCAAAAGAATTCCTTCAGATTCAAAAACAAAACATCTTTATTTATACATTCTCAAAATAAAAGTGAAAGGAGATACAAAATGAGAAAAGCTAATCTAAGAAAGGAAATAAAATTTATCTTACCGGTAATAATTTTATCCGCGTTGCTTTCTTCGTTTATTATGAACGGATGCGGAGATTCTAATATCGCGGGGGTTCAGAATAAATCCACGGGCATCAGGAGTGCCGGAGAAAATATTCCCGAAAAAAGATATGATTCCACCACTATTAAGCTTGACATGGACATCAGCTTCAAGTCTGAATTGATAAGCGATTCAAAAATTCTGGAATCAAATAACGGCTATCACTTCGGAAACATAACCAAAATAGACAGGGATCTTAAGACTAATGAAATACTTGATCTTCAGGCATTACAGTCAAGCGGAATATTTGGTTTATATATCGGTTCTACGGGTTCTTTTACATTAAGTAATGCTGATGGAATGTCATTTACTAGCAAAAGTGTACTGCTTGAAAAGTGTGAATTCATCGATCTTAAGCTTAAGAACACTTCGGGCAAACCTGCTCATATAAAAGGATTTGTAGCAGGAGAATAATAAAATTATTTAACAAAAAATAAACGAAAGGAGAGAAAATGAAGACAATAAATAAAGTTCTACTAACTGCAATGATACTGATCTTAACAATTCTAACCGGCTGCACTGAAAATATTCTTACTCCAAATAAGGAGATAACAGGTACCGGGCAAAAGAATGATCGGGCAGTTCACGAAACTCGGCAAGTCAAAGGGCATCAATCTAAAGTTGAACTGAAACAGCATGAAATATTTACTCTTAACTACACAAATACGGGGTTCTATAATTTTGACGCAATCTCGGTAGTAAATAATTCAGCAACACAGAGCGCTCTGGAAATCATTGGTTACTCTGACGATGAAGCTTTTTTACTTGGAAGCAACAGCAAAGGTTTCTGGGTCAGCTCAATAACCATCGAGAATAAATCCCCAGGCAATGTAAGCCTGGATGTGTATGTGACAGGTTCTAAGTATAAGATAAAAACTTCTGATAAAGAAAAATAAGTTCAGTAATTCTTTGGAATAAACATTTATAAACTTTAACAAATAAGAATCATGAAAACAAACAATAAAATGAAATCAGCAAGAATACTTAAATACCTCTCTGTTATTATCTTGCTTCTTACCATTTCAAGAACAGGCTATAGCCAGCCGGAAGAGGATTGGGTTTCGAGATATAACACTCTTAATAAAGATGACAAAGTACAGGCAATGGCAATTGACAAAGACGGCAACATTTATCTGACGGGTTATAGTGAGAAGAAGGAGAGCGGCAATGATGTACTTACTATTAAGTATAATTCCGCCGGCAAAGAACAATGGATTTCCAGGTTTGCTGGTCCTGAAAATAGCGATAACCATGGTAATTCAGTTGCAATCGATGAACAAGGTAATGTTTATGTATCAGGTTCAGGCAGAACAGCTTCATCCAAAAAAGATATCCTGACAATTGAATACAATCAAAAAGGCGACGAAATATGGACCTCTTATTTCGACGGGTTTGGAAGTCTGCAGGAAAGTGACGAAGAAGCAACCTCAATTGCCGTGAATGCAGGCAGTATTTATGTAGCAGGAAAGACTGATGCATTAGGAAACGGCTATAACATCTGCCTGATAAAATATGATTCACGAAGAAATACAGAGTGGGTAAAGACTATGAATGGCCTCGCAAACGGAGATGATTATGCTGTGTCTGTAAAGATTGATCCGAAAGGAAATATAATAATCGCCGGAACAATAAACGGACTAAACAGCAGTAAAGATTACTATACCGCAAAATTCAACACCATGGGCTTGCAGATTTGGGAGGCAAATTATAATGGATTAGGAGGAAATGATGTAAATAACGACGATGAATTAACAGGATTAGAATTGGATGCCTCAGGTAATGTTTACGTGGCAGGGTACAGTCATGGACCCGGAACAGGCAAAGACTTTCTTACGATAAAATATAATTCAAAGGGTGAGACAGTCTGGACTTCAAGATATGACGGCTCGCAAATTCAGAAAAAAAGTATCCATGATGAAGAAGCCACAGCCTTGACTATCGATGCATTGAGAAATGTTTATGTAACAGGGTTTGAAATCGACGCAGCCGGGGAAAAAAATATGCTTACCGAAAAAATTGATGCGAACGGGAAGAAACAATGGACAAAGACTTATAAAGCGGAAGCATTCGGTTCCTCTGAAAATGAAGCAGAGGCAATAGCATTAAATAAAAGAGGGGAAGTATTCATTACCGGTTTCATAAATGCCGGTGGAACTTTACAAGATTGCGGTCCGGGAAAAGACTTTTGCACTATAAAATATTCTCCTACCGGAGAAGAAAAATGGGTAAGTTTTTATAACGGTACAGGGGGAATTGGAAGAAATGATGACGTTGCAAAAGCAATTTTGGTGGATTCCAGGGGCAGAATATATGTAGCTGGAGAAAGCATGGGTGATGAGACAGGCATCGATTATTGTCTTATCAGATATTCCGAATTTTTTCCAGCAGAAGAAACAAGCATCAGGACTAAGAGTGACACATTCTGTCTAAATGATAATTTTCCAAACCCGTTTAATCCTTCAACGAAGATAAGCTTCAATGTTCCGTCACAGTCCAATGTGAAGCTCGCGATATATGATATAGAAGGAAGAGAAGTGCAGGTGCTGGTTAATGATATCCTGCAGCCAGGTATACATCAATTTGAATGGAATGCTTCACAAT
>JBBSDT010000309.1:0-4293 GCA_038240405.1 Ignavibacteria bacterium | reverse complement strand
TGTAAAAGGATGGGTCATCATGTTTTTTGCGACAAGAGCGTGAAATCTTTCATCCCAATCATGAAGAAATGGATCAACGGAAATAATAAAAAGCCGAATAAGAATTGCGCCCGTTAAAAGAAGAAACAAGGAGAGCTTTTCTTTTTTCTTCACAAAAGACAGCACGCTGCTGAAGAATAACAATAGTGAGATTGTCAGAACCAAGTACTGGTAAAAAGAAAAACTCAGCATAAATTTTTAAAAGGTTAAAATACAGAAAAGATGTCAGGATTTGGTTTATCGTATTACGTCACAAAATTAAATTTCTTTTGTCATTACCATCATCATGTCACAAACGTTGCAAATGTCGAAAAGGCATTTCAGGCAACGCAAAGATTACTGTAATTGTACGAAATTCAAAAAAAATTAAAACCTTGTAAATCAATACTTAGCTGTTCGCTTTTTTGTATAGTCAGTGGCGGCTATACGCGCATCTAATTCTTTTTCTTCGTATAAACTATCAAGCGGGCTTAATATATTTACAAGCTGCTCTTTGCGCACATGCAGGTATCTTTCTGTTGTTCTTATATCAAAGTGTCCAAGCAATTCTTTAATATATTTTACATCAATTCCTTTCTCCAGCAAATGTGTGGCAAATGAATGGCGCAGGCTGTGAAATGTAACATCTTTATAAATGCCCGCCTGTTTCTTTGCTTCCTGAAAAATTTTTTGCGCACTTCGTTCACTGTAAGATTGCAATCCGTCGGGCCCTGTAAATAGATAATATTGTGGCTTCGTTATCTGCTGTTTTATATATTGTCTTAATACATCAAGTACCAGCACACTTAAATTTACAACCCTGTCTTTTTTGCCCTTTGCCCGCTGCACAAATATTTGCATCCGCTTACTGTCAATATCTCTTATTCTTAAGTTTACCACTTCGCTTACCCTTAAACCGGCACTATATGCAGTAAATAATATTGCCTTATGCTTTAGATTTTTTACGGCTGCAAACATTCTTTTTAATTCATCTTCATTTAAAATTTTTGGAAGTTGTTCAGGTCGTTTTGGTCTGGGTATTTCAAAGAAAAACTTTTCTCTTTTTAAAACCTGTTCAAAATAAAACTTTAATGCGTTTAGCCTGCTGTGTATGCCATGTTCTGATAACCCGTTTTTAATACAATATAATAAATAACGCTGCAAATGTTTTGGTTCAAGGTTTTGTACCGGAAACTTATCTATCATTTTCAATAGTTGTGCAAATTCATTACGGTACGTACGGATGGTTGATGGGCTGTATGCCTTTAACTGAAGCTGTTGTAAAAATTGTATTAGCTGTTCTTTATTGTTAGCGCTTATACAACTTAATGCTGTTTTTGATGTTTGTAATTTTGTTGTTTTTAAATTATCGGATTGATGCGTATTAAGGGTTTGCGGTTTTGCAGAAAATGTTTGTTTTTGTAATACTAAAGTTTCAACGGCAGTTGTATTTGATAATCCGCATTTAGCTCTGTTTTCCATTGTATCTGGTATCGTCCATCCGCAATATGTTTTGCTCCAGTGTACGCCCGGAATCTTGCGCATTCGTTTATTCCATTCAGTGTTTGGCGCAAATTGCACAAGAATCCTGTTCTCATTGCGGTAATTAATATGCTGATAGGTTATTGCAGGCACAGAAAAATTTCTGTTGCTAATTTATTAGTTTAAATAATTAATTCAAAAAAAATTGATTGCAGAAAACTTTATTAGTAACAATGTTTTAATAGATGCCTCCCACTGGCGCGCGTATGCAGTTGAGCTTAGTGCGTTGCGTACGCGTGCCTTGCGTTCATCACAAATGTAGGATCATTTTTAAAATTAAATTCAAATTTTCTTTCACCAACTAACCCAATCGCAATCACTCTCACTTTTTCATTTCCAAAATGTAAACTGATTTTTTCAAGAATATTTTTCTTCCGCTTCCCTTCTCCATTTGGAGAAGGTGTACGCCAGAGGCGGACGGATGAGATCGGCTCAGTGCCTCTGCGGTAAAATTTTTTCGCATCAGCAACCCACTAACCCAATCACAATCACTCTCCCGTTTTCATTTCCGAAATGTAAAAAGATTTTTCTTTGCGGCTTCACATTTCTCCACTATGGCTCATTCCACTGCGAAGAATCTTCATAGAATGTGTCAGGACATAAATCTTGTCCGCCCTGCCATAGCACGCTGCCCATTGAAGCGCGTGCAGTTTTGAACTGCGATAAATCTTTCAGCTCCTTAAACACACCGATGTTCAGGTAGGGTTTCATGTCAAACAATTTCACTTCGCCATTCTCAAAAGAGATTTTCAACGTGAAATCATCGTTAGCCACTACCTCTTTTATTCTTGGATTCATATTACTTAAGCGGTTCAATTTTGAAAACGGGATTTCCATTTACTGCAAATTCCCAATCTGCTAACAATTCTTCTCTATGAATTTCAATCCTTGCCTGCACCAATTTTTCTTTGCTCACAGGAATATTCCCTTCAAGTTTTGCTCCATCGGCAATTGAATAAACTGCTTCCTCATCCTGATACTTTGCATGGATATGCGGAAGGTGATGCCTCTTCTTGTCAATGAAATACAAGTAGATAATCACTCCATAAAACATTGCGATAGCCGGCATAGAGCAAAGGTAGTAAGAGCTTGGTTCATTTCTTTTCTATAGCAGAAGCATGAATAAGTTGTTTCGCTAGCAGTCACCAACCCAATCTTGATCACTCTCACGTTTTCATTTCCGAAATGTAAAAAGATTTTTTCAAGAATATTTTCTTCCGCTTCCCTTCTCCAAAAAAACTTTACGTCCATTTCTCTTCTCCTTTGGAGAAAATGCCGAAGGCAGATGAGGAGGAGAGGATGTCCGAAGGACAGGGGAGGTCGGCTCGGCGTCTCTTCGGTAAAATTTCTTTGCATCATCAACTCACCAATCCAACCGCAAGCACTCTTCCGTTTTCATTTTGGAAATGCAAAAAGATTTTTTTCGCTGCGGCGCTGCAGTAAAATCTTTTACTCGCATTCAAATTCACCTCGCCATTTCCTCGCGGTATTGTTTCTGAAATTCTCGTTCTCATAGGAAGAACGTCGTTCTATACTGTGTTAGTGCAGTCCAAACATATTTCTATTGTGAAAAAATAACTAACCAATGAGGTCATTAGTAAGACCGCCGTGTTCTGCTGCGGGTAGATGTTCTTGCAGGTTTTCCGATTAGCACGCCTAAAAGTCCCCTGGTTATTTCACGAAAAACAGTTCTGGTTAAACTGTTGTTTGCAATTGCCTTGATAGTATCACCCACCCCTGAAGTTTTTTCTTCTGAATTGTTTTGCACACGATCTGAAGCAGGTTCCGTATTCTCAGTAGTTCCGGAAATCTTTCCATTCAAAATTTCATAGGCACTCTGCCTGTCTATTACTTCATTATAGGCCGGAGCAATTTTGGAAGAAGCAATTTTTTCATCCTGCTCAGCAGGTGTGAGCACATCCATTCTTGACCGCGGGGCGCACATGATGGTATGGACCAGGGGAGTAGGCGTTCCCTTTTCGCTAAGCACGGTTACAAGCGCTTCTCCAATCCCTAATTCAGTAATTAGCTGATCCGTTTCATAAAATTCTGTTGATGGAAAATTCTCAGAAACAAGTTTAATATCTTTTCTATCCTTGGCTGTGAAAGCGCGAAGTGCATGTTGAATTTTCACTCCTAACTGACTCAATATTATATCCGGAATATCGGTGGGTGCCTGCGTACAGAAATAAATGCCCACTCCTTTACTGCGTATTAATTTTATTATCGTCTCGAGTTGTTGTAGTAGTGCTTTCGATGCTTCTTTGAAAATAAGATGAGCTTCATCAATAAAAATTACAAGCTTTGGTTCTGCCCGATCGCCCATTTCAGGGAACTTGCTATAAATTTCAGCAAGCAGGCAAAGCATAAATGTTGAAAATAATTTTGGGCGGTCCTGGACGTCTGTCAACCGGAGAATATTAATAAATCCTTTTGCTTCGCTGTCATGCTGCAATAAATCTTCCACTTCAAAAGATTTTTCTCCAAAAAATATATCACCTCCCTGTTGTTCAAGTTCCAATAATTTTCTCATTATGACGCCTGAAGAAGCAGGTGAGATGGCACCGTAGTTTTGTTCAATTTCTGTTTTCCCCTTGCCAACAGAAAGGTACTGAAGCGCAGCTCGAAAATCTTTGATATCAAGTAACGGCATTTTTTTGTCATCGCAATATTTAAAAATGATCGCGACTGCTCCTTCCTGATTTTCGTTAAGCTCAAGAATTTTAGAAAATA
>JBBSDT010000308.1:0-4338 GCA_038240405.1 Ignavibacteria bacterium | reverse complement strand
ATAAATTTTTCAAAAACTATCCGGGTATAAAATTCTACATTTCCAGAAGTTGAAATTGAAGTTGTAAGTTCAATTATATATTCTATCCCACCAATTTCTTCCAGCTTAGCCAGACGTTTTAATTCTTCTTTTAAAGTATTCGGATCGATAGGTTCCTTTTTTCCATCAAGATTTATCATCGCCTGAAAAACTATACCGTGACTTGGTCTATAGAAATGTTTTGGCTCAAGCAATTGAATAACATCGTTCATTACCTGATTATCAATAAGTATCGAACCTAATATTTTTGTTTCCAACTCTAAGGCATTTGGCGGAATACGTCCTCCGTCAATGTCCATCGTTTCATCAAGTATATCTTCGGGTTTTACTTTACTGTATTTCTTTTTAGTCATTACTCAAAAACCTATTAATTATATGATTAAAATTAACAATTGATCACAAGCTTAAAATCCAATTTTTAGGATAGAAAAACGAAGAGAGGGATTAGCGCTTAATTGTTTAAATTCTTTAGCTTATCATATTCCATTCTTAATAATTTAACATCTTCCCAGGCCGGCCTTTTCCAGTTTGGATTTCTGAGCAATGCAGCAGGATGGTAAGTCACCATCATTTTAATACCATTACAAATATGAAATTTCCCTCTCATTTTGCCGAGAGGTTCTTTTGTTTTGAGAAGTGTCTGCGCAGCAAAAGTACCTACAGCAAGAATCAACATTGGTTTAATCATTTCTAGCTGCTTGAATAAGTACGGTTCACAGTTAGCAATCTCATCCGGCAAAGGATTTCTATTTTCCGGAGGTCGGCATTTCAGAATGTTACAAATATAAACCTCTTCCCTGCTAAAATTTATTGCACTTAAAATATCAGTGAGAAGCTTTCCTGCTCTTCCGACAAAGGGCTTTCCCTGTACATCTTCATCCGCCCCCGGAGCTTCGCCGACTACCACAATATCGGCCTTAGGATTACCGGTTCCAAAAACAACCTGTTTGCGCGTCCTGCTAAGAATTTCACATTTCGGACAGTTTCGAATTTCATTTGCAAAGGATTCGAGTGAGTTACAATTTATCCAGCTTTCCGAATCAATTGATGACTTTACAACGGGCGATTCCAGATTTATCTGCCTTTTTTGTTCCGGTATATAAGTAACAGTTGGTGACTCATTTAACTGATTTTTCCCGGGAGTTTTTTTAGTGTTCAAAGCTGCAGATAAACCGGATATAGTGATTTCATCTTTATAAATAGAATAATCCTTATAATCCTTATAAAACTTCAAATAATTTAAAGTATCATCAATTATTTTGGAATTTTTTTTATTCATTTCATTTTCAAATATTTATCGAGTATCCTGTTACCAACATCATACTTGCTCATTATAGGAAGCTCTTCGATGCTTTCATTGTCGATGAACTTCACAACATTGGTGTCTGTACCGAATCCAGCTCCTTTTACCAGTGGATTATTCAGGACTACCAGGTCAAGGTTTTTACCTCTTAATTTTTTCTTTGCATTTTCAATTTCGTTATTGGTTTCCAGGGCAAATCCGATTAATTTGAAACCATTCTTATTTTTTCCGAGATATTCAAGTATATCAATGGTTTTTTTGAATTCAAAAAAAAATTTATCTGTATTTTCTTTTTTTATCTTTGAGCTGCGAGGTTTAACAGGCGCAAAGTCCTCAACAGCAGCTGTCATAACAATAAGACCTTTATTATCCATATTATTTTTACATGCATCATACATTTCATCCGAAGTTTTAACGTTAATTCTTTTAACACCTTCAATATCGGGAAGTGCAGCCGGACCGGAGATCAATGTAACATCAGCGCCTCTTTCCTGGGCAGCTTTTGCCAGTTCAAAACCCATTTTGCCCGTAGAAGAATTTGTAATAAATCTGACACTGTCAATAAATTCTAAAGTCGGACCCGCCGTTATTAAAATCCTTGTCCCTTCTAAATCTTTTTTTCCGAAGATAATATTTTTTAAGTATTCCAGTATTTCTTCAGGCTCAGCCATTCTTCCTTCGCCATAAATTCCGCTTGCAAGTTCACCTTTTCCCGGCGGGATAATCTTATATCCGAATTCGCCAAGTAACTTCATATTCTTTTTCGTTGCCGGGTTTTTATACATATCATCATCCATAGTAGGGGCTACAATAACGGGACACCTTGAAGCAAGAACAGTAGCAAGCAGGAAATTGTCACTTATGCCATTAACGATCTTTGCAATTGTATTTGCTGTTGCAGGAGCAATAACAAACACATTAGCCCAGCTTCCAAGATTAATGTGCCAGGTTTTAGCTTCGATATTTTCTGTCCTGGTAAAGTCTTTTTCCGGGTGAAACATATTTATTGTAACTTCATTTTTTGACAATACGGATAAAGTAAGAGGGGAAACAAATTTAGTCGATGAAGGGGTCATAATAATCCGGACGATTGCTTCCTGTTTGACAAGCATTCTCACAAGATAACATATTTTGTATGCAGCAATGCCTCCGGAAATGCCGAGTAATATTTTTTTACCTTTTAGCATTTTATTTCACTAAACAAAAAAAATATCCCGGTATTAGCAGGATATTTTAAGAATTAAATAAAGAGTTACCGAAGTTTTATTCTTTTTCTTCTTCGTTGTTTTTGAACCTGAAATTTAACTTGTCATCCATTAATTCATTGATGGCTTCTATGGTAGGCTTCAATCTTTTTTCAAATTCCAAAGAGATATTTAATTTATCCTGATTCATAATAGTATCATCTTCGGTTTCTTTTGCGATAATAGGTTCAAGCCTTTGATTAAGCTCCATTTTCATTGCATCATTTATTTGTCTTGATCTTTTTGAAGCAACTACAATGGATTCATAAAGATTTGCCGTTTTGGATTCGAATTTTTCCAGGTCTAAGGTTTCTATTGACATTTTATCCTTTTGTTAATTATGATTAGAAAATTTATTTATTATGTTCTGGACTTCGGATACAGCTTTTTCCAGGTTTTCATTTACTACAATATAGTCAAAATCATTTTTTTTTCCGATTTCTAAATCTACCCTCTTAATTCTTTCATTTATCTGATCAGGGCTCTCAGTAGCTCTTTTTTTTAATCTTTCTTTCAAAGTCCTAGAATCAGGCGGGAGAATGAAAATGAGGACCGCTTTTTTCCCGTAGAGCTTTTTGATATTCAGGGCGCCGTTAACGTCAATATCAAAGATAACATTTTTTTTTTGCAATAAGTTATCTTCGATAAATGAACGAAGTGTACCGTAATAATTGCCGTTGAATATGCTTTCGTATTCTACAAGATCATTGTTTTCAATTTTATTTTTAAATTCTTCCTTTGTAAAAAAAAAATAATCTTTACCGTCTGTTTCATTATCTCTTTTTTGCCGGGTTGTAGCAGAAACAGAGAATACAAAATCCGGATTTCTCTCAAGAATTTCCCTGACTATTGTAGTCTTACCAGCCCCGGAAGGTGCTGCAATCACGTAAAGCATTTTTAAATTTTATTCAACATTTTGTAATTGTTCCCGGACTTTCTCCAGTTCTTCTTTCATTGCCGCAGATCTTTGTGATATATCTGCATCTAAAGATTTTGAGGCTATTGTATTTATCTCCCTGTTAATCTCCTGGATTAAAAAATTTAATCTTCTGCCGGCTAATTCAGCAGATTTTGAATATTCTATAAAATATTTATTATGACTTTTTAGCCGTATAATTTCTTCAGTAATATCAATTTTGTCGGCTAATAAAATTAATTCAATTTCGAGCCTGTTTTCATCAATAATTTTCTTATCTGTAAGAATACTTTCAACTTTGGTCAATAAGCGTTCTCTTTCCGATTTTACTCTTTCCTTTGAAAGATTCGAAATAATTGTAGATTCCTTATCAATGAATTTTATTCTGTTTAAAATATCTTTCTTCAGACTATCACCTTCTTTAATTTTCATACTATTAAGATCCTCAAGCGCTTTCGTTAATATCCCGGTAATAAATTCAAATTCCTTTTCATCTATTTCGGCAGAAGAATCTGTCATAAACAGATCCGTAAAATTTAAGATATGTTCAACTTTTATTTCTTCTTTTGATTTTATGATTTCTTTTACTTTCTTTAATAGTCTGTAATATTCTTTTATTAAGTTCTCATCTGCATTTAGATTAGTAATACTGCTGATATCGCTGTCTACCGTCAAACTAACATTTATTTTCCCACGCGAGATTTTCTTTCTTATAATTTCCTTTAGTTCAAAATCCTTTGAATTAAGATACCGAGGATATTTTAAAGAAATTTCGCAAAACCGGCTGTTTATCGATCTTATTTCAATGCTAATCTTTTTTTTCTCGAAAGTACCTT
>JBBSDT010000307.1:0-4369 GCA_038240405.1 Ignavibacteria bacterium | reverse complement strand
CTTTCCTGGTGAAGGAAAATTTAATTTGGTAATAATTGACAGACAGGAATGCCTGTCCTACCATATTAAAAAAAATGGTGAATTTCAAATTGTAAATGTTAAATCTTATTTTCAGTTATGTATCTCTTATCTGTTAATTTTAATGTTTTTACATTTTCAAAGAATACGATCGCTATTTTTTTGCAGGCGGGTAATTTAACAATCATAACATCATATTAAGATTTTTGATTAAATTCAAAACATATTAGAAAAAGATAATTTAATTTGGACACTACTGTTCAATGATACGCCTTAATATTTTTTTTAACACTTGGACAATTCCGGTAAAACATACAATCAAATTGCAGGGCAAAAGATTCAGCGGATTGAAGCTATCAGTGATGGCGTGTTTGCAATCGCACTAACGTTGTTAGTTTTGGATATCAAAGTGCCGATTGGGGAAATTATTAACAGTGAGAAAGAGCTTTTTGATTCATTGGTCAGGCTTACACCACAATTTTTAAGTTACTTTTTAAGTTTTATGACCCTTGGGAATTTTTTGGACCGGGCAGTCGGCACAATTCACTTACATTGATAAGAGTGACCGGCATTTGAACTGGATTTCCTTATTTTTTCTGATGTTTGTTTCGTTACTGCCTTTTTCCACAGCTTTCTTAAGCGCTCACATCAGTTTTAAGCTTTCAATTGGAATATACTGGTTGAATATTTTGGCACTTGGATTACTTTTGTACATAAACTGGTCTTATGCAGAGCAGAATGATTTTCTTACAATAAAAGGTGAAGAGAAAGAGACGATTTCTAAAATTTTCAAAAGAAGAATTATATATGCACAGGCGATGTATGCAACAGGGGCTTTACTTTGTTTTATAAATAATTATCTGAGTATAATTGTAATTGTTCTTATCCAGCTTAATTATGCATTGGCTCTCTTTTTTGGACACATCAAAAAAAATCATAAATAATTAGCTAAGCTATATTATTAAACGTGGTCTTTCAGGCAATTAAGTCAAAATAGAATATTTAAATAACTTATTATAATATGGGAGGCATTCTTCATAAAGGGGCTGAAGTTCCTGTGGCAGTGTTCTGGAATTAGTCCCTTGTTTTTCAAAGTGTGTGGTCTTATGAACAGATTTATACCAATATTTCCCCCAAATTCCGTCTTCTTTTCTTGGACCTGCTTTCCACTTCAGCATGTTCTTATCAAATGGTATCCCGATCGAATAGCAAAGATGGGTTATAGCAGACAAAGGTTCCTTTAATATTTCACCTGAATCTATTACGACAGGAGTAACACCGGTATCTGAAATTTCATTGAATAACTCGAATTGAGTTTTTAATCCTGTATCCCTCATAGTTACTGCGGGAAGTATTTGAGCCAATGAACTTATTAATAGTAAGGGGTCTCTGATTAGAAAAACATTCACTACTTTTGTGAGAAATGAATGGTCAAGATTAACAAGGTGATGAGTCATCTGTTTCATGAAGATTACTTTTTCAGAATAGGGACCAAGAATTACATTATTTATAACTTTTTCACCATTTTTTTCCATACTTCCAATCACCTCCTCTCTTCCCGGATGCATAGCCTGACTTACTTGAATAAGAAAATGAGCATATAACGGTTCATCTATCACTCTTGTATCCTTTCTCTGTGCAAAAGAATACATAAGAGCTGTTGAAATATTTCTCGGTCCCGACCAGAGACAGATTCTCGTTTGATTCATTTTAATAAATCATTCAACTTATAGAGATTTATTCTATATTACTTAATAGCACTGTATTAAATTTTATAATAATGTCCCTTTCAGGAAAACAAATGCCACCATAAAATAAATAATAAGACCGGTGACATCTACAAGTGTTGCAACAAAAGGAGCGGAAGATTTTGCGGGGTCAAATTTAAATTTTCTCAACAATAAGGGAAGCATTGAACCAGCAAGACTCCCCCATAGCACTACAAAAACCAATGACAACCCTACCGTTAAAGCAATTAATATCCAGTGCGGTCCATAAATATTTGAAAATAAACTCCAGACAGAAATCCTTATAAATCCGATTGCTCCAAGAATTGTTCCCAATAAAATCCCGGAAAAAACTTCACGTTTCATGATTTTAAACCAGTCAGTGAGCTTAACTTCTCTTAAGGCAATAGCACGGATGATTAATGAAGTAGCCTGCGATCCTGAATTTCCTCCGCTTGATATTATAAGAGGAACAAATAATGCCAGGACTACAGCTTTGGAAATTTCTTCCTCAAAGTAACCCATTGCAGTTGCAGTAAGTAATTCGCCAAGAAACAGAATGATAAGCCATCCTGCGCGCTTCCTGACCATCTCAAATAAAGGTGTTGCCATGTAGGGCTCGTCCAGTGCCTCAGAACCTCCAAGGTTTTGCATTTCTTTCGTGCTTTCCTGTTGAGACACATTTAGAATGTCATCTATAGTAACGATGCCGTATAAATGACCTTCATCATTTATTACCGGTAAAGCAGTCCTGTTATAATTCCGGAACAATTGTACGGCTTCATTTATATCATGGTTCGGCCGCAGGAAAAGAAATTTGTTATCCATCATTGCACTTACTTTTTTATCCAGTGGAGCCAGTAGAAATTCTCTCATCCTGATATCATCAATGAGAATATCTCTTTCGTTTGTAACATACAGGACATTCAAAGTTTCGCTGTCATGACCGTTATTCCTTACGAAATCCAAAACTTCCTTAACCGTCCAATCTTTTTTGATTGCTATAAAATCCGGTGTCATCAGCCTTCCGATACTTCCTTTCGGATAACCAAGCAGAAACAAAGTAATTTTCTGTTCGTTTTCCGACAAGAGACACAGGAATTCTTTTCTTTGTTCCGGGCTCTCTATTTGCTCGTATAAAGTAGTTCTGTCATCCGGCGCCATTGCATTTAAGATTTCAGCTTTCTTCTCTTTGCTTAAATAATCCAGAAGCTGCATTTGCGTGTCAACTCCCAGATATTCAAAAGTTTTTGAGGCAATTCTGATTGGCAGTACATCAAAAAAGACCTTTTGCTCTTCACAGGAAAAATTTTTAGCCACATCTGCAATGTCAGGAGGCTGAAGAACTTCAATATAATTTTTTAAGTCTTTTAGATTTCCTTTTTCAATTAACTCGCTAATTTCCGGAAATATTTTATTGCTCATTATTTTTCATTTAAAATTTGATTTCACTAATTGAAAAGGTAACGGAAATATTTTCTAAAGATACTTTGAATCTGAAGGATTTATAAAAAAATTCTTAAACCCGGCTTTAGTTTAAGAATTGTTTTTTTTTACAACTTAAGATTTTCTTCATATAGTTACATGACGGTTAACCAGTTTCCTGTGATCATAGATATTTTTTCGTAAATTTGTCGATATTGGAATCTATTTCATCTTTCAATTTTTTTAAAACCATCTGAAACAGATTCCTCACTCTCATGATGCATTGATGAGGTCTTATCTTTAGCAGATGAAAGAATTTTACCCGTCTGTTCTAAAATGGTGTTAGAAGTTTCCTCTGCCTCAGATACCATTTCTTCAACATGATTTCTTGCCTGCAACAAATATAAATTAGCCTTATCAAGCATGTCGGTTTCGTGGCATTCATCATCTTCCGGAATAAAGTTAACTTCTTTTCTCTTAAATATAACCTTGAGAGAAAGACCAGCTAAAACCCCCATTGTAATTCCTATAATAATTTGCTTTGACAAAGTATAAGACTTTATTTTCTAATTTTATTATGGTAGAAATACAACACATGATATGACGGTTGTCCACAATCCGTTTTTGTCACCTTCTGCAGATTGGGTTACATTAAAGGTCTTGATTATTTTCCCGCTTTGCTTGTATAAATTTTCCCGCTCATTCCATGCTGTCTCTGGATCAAATTCAACTCCAAGTGTTGTGGCAAGCATAGTTGCAGCAAGATCTTCGGCGTATTCTCCGGCTACTTTTTCATTTTCTCCAAACGGATGATGTTCTGAGATATAGCCGTAATGACTGTCATCAGATGGAAGCGCAACACCTATTGAAGACGCAATCAATCTGTTTGGCTCATTCGTAAAATTCCTTGCCATCACGCAAAAAGTTATTTGTCCTGCCTCAAGCTGAGCAGTCCCTTGTTCAACACTTAGCCTCTTGCATCCTCCGGGAAAGATACTTGAGACCGTCACTATATTACATTTTTCAATCCCGGCCTGTCTTAAAGCCAGCTCAAACGATTGCAGATAATCTTTATGTCTACCTACACCTTTTGTGAAAAAAAGTTTGGTTGGTTTAAACAATTTATTTTCTCCTGTTTATTTATTGTTAAAATTCTTTTTATCATAAAAAAATAAAAATCAGATACTTCACTTCACTAT